>JAFUNM010000054.1 GCA_017482195.1 Clostridia bacterium | reverse complement strand
TATCATATCCATCGTCCCTGCGCCCATGTTACCGTGTTGGAATATGTTCTGGAGGGGGAAGGGGAACTGCAGGTCAACGACCGTCAGTATACCGCCGTTGCCGGCACCGTCTATATTCTGCCAAAAGGGGCTTATCAGGATTACCGATCCTCGGCAGAAAATCCTTGGAAAAAGATCTTTATTAATCTGTTAGGGGATCTGCCTTTGGAACTGTTGAATACCTTTGGGCTTTCTGAGCAGATCCTCTTTAGCGGCGAGGGATTGCTGCCGCTCTTTGAGCGTGTGCGGGCCATCGTAGAAAACGGTGAAAATAGGGAAGAGAACGCCTCCGAATTGGCAGGAATCTTTTTTCAGGTACTGACCCGCCTGCAGGCCTCAAGTGCAAAAAAAAAGCACAGCCCGGAGGCTGTGCAGTTAAGAGCTTATTTGGATGCCCATCCTGCTCGGTTGGTAGGAAACGAGGAGCTGGCAAGAAGCATTTATCGCAGTCCCGATTATTGCGTAAAGCTCTTTCGGCGGGAATTCGGTACGACTCCCTATGATTATCAAATCGGCAGTAAGTTACGGATGGCAAAGCATATGCTGCGGGATACCAATCTGCCTATCGCCCGTATTGCCGGTGCGGTGGGTTATGAGGATCCCCGCTATTTTTCAGGACTCTTTAAAAAGAAGATCGGCGTATCTCCCCGAGCCTACCGTAAAGGAATTAATTGAGTTCCTGTCGCCTACGCATCCTGCACCAGTTGTAATAGCCGTAAGCGTCGTTGAGCAAAAACATCAGAAAGCAAACCACCATCGGCAGATAAGCCGGTTCTGTGAGGGAAGCGGAAACCCAAAGCACGATCAATACAATATCGTTGGCGGCATATGCTAATGCATAGTAGGGACTTCGCAATACTGTCAGGGTGCAGGCCAGTACACTGGTCGTGATGGATACGGTGCTGACGACCAGATTAGCCGTATTCAGTATTTTTAATATAAAGTAGAAAACAAGGGTAGCTGCCGTTGCAAAAAGAAAGAGGAAGAATACTTCTCTTTTCTTTAAATGCCGGACCTTCACCTCACGACTTTCTTTATAAGGATGTCGTACCCAGGAGATCACCGCTGCAACAGCGATGGGGGCGGTCATGCAAAGATAGGTGATCATTTCGCCGTAGTAGCGAAAGAAAAACGAAATAATTCCGTAGAAAACTGCAAATACTACCGTCAGTACCTGACCCAGCACATACCCTTTGGCAACAAAGATCAGTGCGGTCACCCCAATGAGCGAAGCGATCAGGCTTAAAAGATCTCCGCTGGGCGCCAGCAGGTAAGACCCGCCTACCGCCAGAAGCGATAGGATCCAGAGTCCCCATTCAAATTTGGTGAAGTCTTTAAATGGATTGTTCATAAGCATACCTCAAAAAAATAAGCACCCGCTTTTCATTTCTTCAAAGACCTAACGAAATGAAAACGAATGCTACCCGGTGGTAAATGTTTTATTTGTTTGTATTATAGAAAAAATAAGCGCTAAAGTCAATAGATTTTTTCAAATTAACGAATTGACGAATAAAAACCCAGGTGATATAATATTTCCATAATTTTTTAATTACGATGGAGGGATAACTGATGATGGATTCCAATGTAAGACCCGCCTCCATGGAGCGCATCACCACCAAAGAGCTCGCCGATGCTTTTATTGCTGAGCAGGTGAAGGAGATCCGCGCCCAGGTTGGAGATAAAAAAGTATTGCTGGCCTTGTCCGGCGGTGTGGACAGTTCCGTGGTTGCCGCTTTGCTGATCAAAGCCATCGGCAAACAGCTGGTATGTGTACATGTAAATCACGGTTTGCTGCGTAAGGGGGAACCGGAGCAGGTCGTTAAGGTGTTTCGTGACGAAATGGATGCCAACCTCATTTATGTGGATGCGGTAGACCGTTTTCTGGACAAGCTGGCAGGGATCGCTGATCCCGAGACCAAGCGTAAGATCATTGGTAAAGAATTTATTGAAGTGTTCAATGATGAGGCCTGTAAGCTGGAAGGGATTGACTTTCTGGCCCAGGGTACTATCTATCCCGACATTTTGGAATCCGACGGTGTAAAGGCTCATCATAATGTGGGCGGTCTGCCGGAAGGCATGAAGTTTGAATTGGTTGAGCCGGTCAAGCTGCTGTATAAAGATGAAGTCCGTGTAGTGGGCGAAGCCTTAGGTCTGCCCCATGGTATGGTCTATCGTCAGCCGTTCCCCGGCCCCGGTTTGGGTGTTCGCTGCCTGGGTGAAATAACCCGTGATCGTCTGGAGGCTCTCAGAGAGGCTGATGCTATCCTTCGGGAGGAGTTCGATAAGAACGGCCTTGCGGGTAAGGTATGGCAGTATTTCATCGCAGTGCCCGATATGAAGAGTGTTGGCGTGAAGGACGATAAGCGCTATGAAGGCTGGCCCGCTATCATCCGCGCTGTCAATACCACCGATGCTATGACCGCTACCATCGAGGAGATCCCCTATGCACTTCTGCATCACATCACAGATCGGATCACTCATGAGGTGGACGGCATCAACCGCGTTCTTTTGGACCTCACTCCAAAGCCCATCGGCACTATCGAGTGGGAGTAATTCGCAACTTCAAAAACCCTTGCAAAATCAGGACTTTTTGAAGCTGTGGCCCCGAAATGGCCCCGAAACAGAGTTTATGTATGCC
>JAFUNM010000053.1 GCA_017482195.1 Clostridia bacterium | reverse complement strand
TGTTTTTTATCCTTTTTGCAATTTGCTTTTATCTTATTTTTTCATTTAATCCTTTAAGTCCACAACCGTAATACCGGAATCCCCTTCCCCATAGGCACCTAAACGGAAGGATTTCACCAAGGGATGTGTTTTCAAAAACTGATGAACTCCGGAGCGCAGGGCGCCGGTACCCTTCCCGTGGATAATGGTCACCGAATGAAGGTGATCCAGAAGGGCGGTATCAAGAAAGACATCAATCTTATCTTCCGCATCCAGAATGGTCTCACCACGCAGATCCAATTCTGCAGCGGCCCGGGAATGGACCTCTGTACGCTGAACACGGATGGAAGATTTTGTTTGCTTTTTCTCTTCTTCCTTAGGGGCAAAGAGTTCTTTTTTGCTGATCTTCAGACGGATTCCGTCGCAATCCACCTGCACCTGTTCCCCTAAGAGGGCGAGAACGGTACCGTGGCGGTTCATCTTCGCCACATAGACCCGCATTCCCACCTTTAGCTGGCCCCGGATCTCCTCTCCCTTACGGGGGGCGGGGGCATCACCCCCAAGATGATCCAACAGCTTGGCAGAGCCGCTCTTTACACCGCTTTTCAGCGATTGAGCGGTGGCCTTATCCAGCTTATCCTGCTTTTCTTTGAGTTCCTTTAGAAAAGCATCCGCCTGGCGGCGGGCGGTCTCAATAACGGTACGGGCCTTGCGCTGAGCGTCGGCCACCTCCCGATCCACTCCGGAAAGCAGTTTTTTGCGTTGAGCCTCCAGATCGTCCCGTTCTTTTTTAAGGGCCAGGCGCTCATCACCGAGACCCGAGAGTTTTTCTTCATATTTATTCTTTTCCTGCTGCAATCGGTCAATGACCTGCTCCAGCTGGCGATCCGATTCCCCGACTCTTCCTTCGGCCTCCTTGATGACCTCTTCAGGAAGTCCCAGATGGCGGGAAATTTCAAAAGCATAGGATTTACCGGGGATGCCCAGCTGCAACCGATAGGTAGGACTTAAGGTGTCCAAATCGAAAGCAAAAGAAGCATTTTCGACCCCCTCATGGGAGAGGGCATAGGTTTTGAGTTCGCTATAGTGCGTAGTGGCAGCCACATACGCCCCCATTTTGCGCAGACGCTCAATAATAGAGACCGCCAAAGCAGCACCCTCCACCGGGTCGGTACCGTTGCCCAGCTCATCAAAGAGCACCAGGCTTTCTTCGTTAGCAGACTGCATGATATTACGAATATTTTTTAAGTGAGACGAAAAGGTGGACAAGGATTGCTCAATAGACTGCTCATCGCCGATATCTGCATAGATGCGGTCAAATATATAAAGCTTTGCCTCTTGGGCCGGAACGGGAAATCCTGCCTTGGCCATCAAAGAAAGCAACCCTAAGGTTTTTAAAAATACTGTTTTGCCTCCGGTATTGGGGCCGGTGATGACAATGGTATCGGTACCGTTCCCCATCATGATATTCAAGGGGACCATGGTCTCTTTAGGGATCATAGGATGGCGGGCGCCTTTGATCTCGATCGTCTTATCCTTGGAAAGGGTAGGCGGGCAGCAGTCGGCGTCGCCGGCATACTTTGCCTTGCCGAAAACCATATCCAACGCCACAACGGTGTGATAGGAGGTTAAGAGAGGTACGGCGATCTCGGTAACCTTAGCGGTCAATTCTTCCAAGATCCGAGCGATCTCGGCTTTTTCCTCAGCCTCCAATTTGCGGATCTTATTGTTACCCTCTACTACAAAGAATGGTTCGATAAACAATGTACCGCCGCTGTTGGAGGTATCATGTAAAAGACCTTTAACCTCCCCCCGGTTATCGGCGCGGACTGGCACAACATAACGGTCATACCGTAGGGTAACAATCGGCTCCTGCAAAGACTTAGACACCTCCGGGGTACGGATATATTTCTCCAGATCTGCCTTGATCCCGGCAGAGGTTGAGGCGATCTTACGGCGGATAGATGCCAGCGCAGGCGATGCATCATCAGCGATCAGTTCTTCGGTGATAAAGGTACGGTCGATCTGCTCATAAAGCTTGCGATCCTCATAAAGCTGGGTAAAAAAGAGATCCAATGAGGGGGTATCGAAATTCTTATCGCTGTAGTAGCGTACAAGATCGGCCCCGGTTTTTAACAGAGAACCGACGGACATCAGCTCCTTTGCCCCCAGTGGCACCCCCTTTTCTGCCTTGCTTATGTACAGCGGCAGATGCTCCGAAAGACGGTTCAAAGGGAAGCGGGGACTGCGCTCCAGGAGCTGCATAGCCGCCACCGTCTGCTCGATCTGCCTTTTAGCACAGGGGGCATCAAACAAGGGCAGAAGCTCCCGCAGGCGCTTGGCCGCCTCTTCGGTCACGCAACGAGTAGCTGCCTGTTCTAAAACCTTGAAATAATCCAGGGCAGATATGGATTTTTTATAATAAAACAGATTTTGTTTGCTCATTTTTATTCCTTAATTCAATCATCACAGACAGTTTTCCACATTTCGAGAGCAGGAGCCTTTAATTCTAAATGATAAAGGGCGAAGGCCTCTGAAAGTCTGGAAAGCCGCACCAGTTCTTCATTCGGAGCCGTAAAGGAAAATGCCTTTGCAGGAGAATTGTTTAAAACATGGGTCAGTGCTGCCGCCACGGTGGCGGTGAGAGGAACGGTGCGTACCGTTTGGGCACAGGAATTACACAAAAAACTGCCGTCCTCTAAAGCAAAGGCGTCCGCCGTATGACCGCAGCCGGTCAGAGTAGGACAATAGCCCATCAGCTGCATGGTTTTCAGTTCAAATACACTTTTGACTAAGTAGGGGGAGCGACCCTTTCCTAAAAGGTAAAGGCTATTAAGAAGAAGGGGCAGGAGTGCACTCGTCTCCTGCTTGTCCCCTTTTGAAAAATACAGTGTCAGCTGGGCAAAATAGCTTGCCAAAAAGGTATGGTCTACCCGCTCCTTAAGCTCGTGGAAGGGTTCCTCCAATGTAAAATGGTTCAACAAGCGGTTTCCTCCGCCGGTCTCATAGAGCACCCATTCCCCGTAATAAAACTGGTCATATTGATTTTTTTTACGATTTGCTTTGGCAAAAACCGTGATCAACCCCAGCCGATCCGTAAGAACGGTCAGCGCCCGCTCTTCATGAATGGTGGGTTTGATCTTCAGCAGAATTCCTTTGACTTTGCAGGTCATATTCCGATTCCTTTTGTTCCAGCGCACGGTAGGCCAGATAAGCCTCCACGCTGCCGGTATTTTCAAAGCATTGCCATGCTTCCTTGCGATCCATTTTTTATCACCTCATCTTATCATATTTTAGTATGATAAAAAGGGTGCAAAAAAGGCGTAGTAATTTATTCCATCGTAAAGCCGAGAGAATCCAACAGTCCGCTGTTGTTTTCCCAATCGCGCTTTACTTTTACAAAACACTTCAAAAAAACTTTTTTATTAAAATGCTTTTCCAGCTCGGCCCGAGCCTTGGTGCTGATCTCCTTGAGCATCTTGCCGCCCTTCCCGATGATAATTCCCTTATGGGATTCTCGCGAACAATAGATCACCACATAGACGGAAATAAGATCCTCTTCCTCCTCAAAGGAATCTACCGCCAGAGCAACACCGTGAGGAACCTCCTGTCCTAAAAGATAGAGCATCTTCTCCCGCACTACTTCGCAGGCAAAGACCGCTTCGCTTTGATCGCTCAGCTGGTCAGGATCATAGAAGAAGGGGGATTCTTCGGCATATTTTTCCAGCTCCCCCAAAAGTAAGTCGACCCCATCGCCGGTTTTGGCAGAAAGTGGAACCACCGCATCGAACTCAAATTCGGCGGTATAGGAGGCAATGGCAGATAAGATCTTCTCCTTGGGAATGGAATCGATTTTGTTCAGCACCAGAATGGCAGGAATTCTCATCTCTCCAAGACG
>JAFUNM010000052.1 GCA_017482195.1 Clostridia bacterium | reverse complement strand
ATTGCCGCTTTGGCAGGTGTTAGCGTTCCCGAAAGCACCAAGGTACTGATCGGCGAAGTGGAGAGCGTGGAGCTTTCCGAGGAATTTGCCCATGAGAAGTTGTCTCCCGTATTGGCAATGTATAAGGCAGAAACCTTCGAGGATGCTGTTGCCAAGGCAGAGCACCTGGTTGCCGACGGCGGCTACGGCCATACCTCTTCCATCTATTTGAATGAAGTAACCGAGCGCGAAAAGCTCAGCGAATTCGCCGCCCGGATGAAAACCTGCCGTATTCTGGTCAATACTCCCTCTTCACAGGGCGGTATCGGCGATCTGTATAACTTCAAGCTGGCACCCTCGCTGACCCTGGGCTGCGGCTCTTGGGGCGGCAACTCCGTATCCGAGAATGTGGGCGTCAAGCACCTGATCAATATCAAAACCGTTGCAGAAAGAAGGGAAAATATGCTTTGGTTCCGTGCCCCTGAGAAGGTCTATATCAAGAAGGGCTGTCTGCCTGTTGCTCTGGATGAGCTGAAGAATGTCATGGGGAAGAAGAGAGCCTTCATCGTTACCGATACCTTCCTGTATGAAAACGGTTATACCAAGCCTATTACCGATAAGTTGGACGAGATGGGTATCGCGCATACCACCTTCTTCAATGTCCAGCCGGATCCCACCCTGGGTAATGCAAAAGAAGGTGCGGCCCAGATGGCGGCCTTCAAGCCCGATACCATCATCGCGCTGGGCGGCGGCTCCGCAATGGACGCAGCCAAGATCATGTGGGTATTGTATGAGCATCCGGAAGCAGACTTTATGGATATGGCCATGCGGTTTATCGATATTCGGAAGCGTGTGTATACCTTCCCCAAGATGGGAGAGAAGGCATATTTCATCGCAGTTCCCACCTCCGCCGGTACCGGTTCGGAGGTGACCCCCTTTGCTGTTATTACCGATGAGACCACCGGCGTGAAATATCCTCTGGCAGACTATGAACTGCTGCCGAATATGGCAATCATCGATACGGATTTCCATATGAGCGCACCCAAGGGATTGACGGCAGCTTCAGGTATTGACGCTGTGACCCACGCATTGGAGGCATATGCCGCCATGCTGGCCACCGACTATACCGACGGTTTAGCGCTGAAAGCCCTCAAGACCATCTTCACGTATCTGCCCCGTGCGTATGAGAACGGTCAGACGGATGTGGAGGCCCGCGAAAAGATGGCGAATGCCGCCACAATGGCCGGTATGGCCTTTGCGAATGCGTTCCTCGGGGTATGCCACTCCATGGCTCACAAGCTGGGTGCCTTCCATCATCTGCCCCACGGGGTTGCCAATGCGTTGATGATTGAAGAGGTGCTGCGGTTTAATGCCAGCGAAGCTCCGGCTAAGATGGGAACCTTCTCCCAGTATGACCATCCCCATACATTAGCCCGCTATGCAGAGGTTGCTGATTATCTGGGATTGGGCGGCAAGACGGATGAGAAGAAGCTGGAGAATCTGATCAAGGCGATCAATGAGCTGAAGGAAAAGGTGGGGATCAAGGCCACCATTAAGGATTATGGCATTGACGAGAAGGACTTCTTAGAGCGTCTGGACGAGATGGTGGAGCAGGCCTTTGATGATCAGTGCACCGGCGCCAATCCCCGTTATCCGCTGATGAGCGAGATCAAGCAGATGTATCTCAATGCCTATTACGGCAAGCACGAGGAGGTATAAGCCATGAAAGATGTTATTGCTGAAAGATCCAATAAAACCATTTACCGCGACGGTGAACGTGTCTATAAAGTTTTTGCACACGGCTATTCCAAAGCTGATATCCTCAATGAGGCTCTCAATCAGGCGAGAGTTGAGGAGACCGGTTTAAATATCCCTAAGGTGCAGGAGGTTACTACTCTGGAGGATGGCCGCTGGGTCATTGTCTCCGATTATATTGAGGGTAAGACCCTTGCCCGGTTGATGGAAGAAAACCCCGATAAAACGGAGGAGTATCTGGAACTGTTTGTAGATCTGCAACTGACTGTTCATAGCAAAAAAGCCCCTTATCTCAATAAATTGAAGGATAAGATGAACATGAAGATCTCTCAGGCGGATCTTGATGCTACGACTCGCTATGAACTCCATACCCGTCTGGAGGGTATGAAGAAGCATACCAAAGTCTGTCATGGGGATTTCAATCCCTCCAATATCATCATCGCCGAAGACGGGACTCCCTATATTCTGGACTGGTCTCATGCCACCCAGGGCAATGCCTCTGCCGATGTAGCTCGTACCTACCTGCTGTTCTCTTTGAAGGGGCAGGAAGAGTTGGCAAAGCAGTATCTGGATCTCTTTTGTAAGAAGAGCGATACCGCACGTCAGTATGTCCAGAAATGGTTGCCCATCGTGGCTGCTTCTCAATCTGTTAAAGGGAAGAAAGAGGAACGGGAGTTCCTGTTGAAATGGGCTGACGTAGTAGATTACGAATAAATCAAAAAAGCAACTCTCTTTGAGGGTTGCTTTTTCTTATGATTTCATATATAATAAATGAGGAATTTACATAGGAGGTTTTCTATGGACATTATTGAATTGTTAAAAGTAATTCTGATCGGTATCGTAGAGGGCATTACCGAATGGCTGCCCATCAGCAGTACCGGTCATATGCTGCTGGTGGATGAATTTCTACCCCTGCAGATGAGCGAAGAATTTAAGGAAATGTTCTTTGTGGTGATCCAGCTGGGGGCCATTTTAGCAGTGCTGGTTCTCTTCTGGAATAAAATGTTCCCCTTCCAGTTTAAAGATAAGAGCAAGCCGGTGATCCGGAAGGATATTTTCGGCATGTGGTTCCGAGTGATCGCCGGCGTGATCCCCTCGGCGGTACTTGGTCTGCTCTTTGATGATTTCCTGGAGGCTCATTTCGGCAATGCGGTGACTATCGCCATTATGCTGATCCTCTACGGTATCGTCTTTATTCTGATCGAAAACCGCAAGCGTGAGCCGAAGATCAACGATATTATGGATATCAGCTATAAAACCGCGATCCTTATCGGCTGTTTCCAGGTGCTGTCCATGATTCCCGGCACCTCCCGTTCCGGCGCTACCATCATCGGTGCGTTGTTGCTGGGTGTTTCCCGTACCGCTGCGGCAGAATTCACCTTCTTTCTGGCGCTGCCTACTATGCTGGGTGCCAGCGCTTTGAAGATCGTAAAGTATGACGGCGGATTTACCAGTCCTGAGATCATTACGATGGTAGTGGGCCTGGTGGTGGCTTTCGTTGTATCGTTGCTGTCCATCCGCTTCTTGATGGATTATGTGAAGAAGCACGATTTCAAGGTTTTCGGTTGGTACCGTATCGTTTTGGGTATCATCGTTCTGGCGGTATTCTTATTATTTATGTAAAAGAAAAAAGCGAGGTTTTAACCTCGCTTTTTAATTATTTTTTCATCAGGTCGCGGATCTCTTCCAGAAGCTTTACCTCGTCGCTCTTTTCGGGCTCGGCCGCGATCTCTTCCTTGACCTCTTCCTCCTTCTTACGATGGAAGGCAGCCATGATCTTGATCACCAGGAAGAGGCATACAGCGATGACTAAAAAGTCGATAACATTTTGAATAAACGCGCCGTAGTTGATGGTGGCATTCCGAATGGTGAAGGAAAGATTTTCAAAGTTGGTGCCGATCACAAGCCCGATCAGGCCCATGAAAATATCCACCACGCTGTTGATGATCTCCTTGAAAGCAGTACCCATAACAACACCGACAGCCATATCTAAAATGTTGCCTCTGGAAATGAACTCTTTGAATTCCTGCAAGGTCTTATTCTTCGTGACCTTTTCTACGCCTTTTTTGATATTCATATGTATACTCCTTTGTTTTGTTGTATACAATTATTATATCGCAATAAATAAAAAAATCAAGACCTGAAAGGCCTTGATTTTTTTATTATTCAATGTCCAACTCGATTTGCTCATCCAGTGTTTCGGAAACATATTTTCCGTTTTTCTTTCGCTGACGTACACATTCGGTCAAAAGATATTCGATCTGCCCGTTGAGGGAGCGAAAGTCATCCTCGGCCCAGGCGGCAAGCTGCGCATAAAGCTTGGCATTGATCCGCAGAGGCACCTGCTTTTTTCCGTCTGCCATATCAATATAAGCTACCGGAATTTACGATGGGCTGCGCATCCTTGTTTCCGCAGAGCACCACCAGCAGATTGGAGACCATGGCTGCCTTGCGTTCCTCATCGAGATTTACGATGCCGCCGTCATTCAATCGGTTCAGCGCCATTTCTACCATACCGACCGCACCGTCTACGATCATCTTACGAGCATCAATGATAGCAGAGGCCTGCTGCCGTTGCAGCATGACTGCTGCGATCTCGGGCGCATAGGCAAGGTAGGTGATCCGCGCCTCCACAATCTCCAGACCGGCCTCCAATACACGGGATTGGATCTCGTCACGAATCCGCTTGGCTACGATCTCGCTGGAGCCTCGCAAAGAACCTTCATCCGGCTCCCCGTCTCCGGTGGTGTCAACGTTTTGGGCCACATCATAGGGATAGACCCGTACAATGTTCCGAAGGGCTGCATCACATTGCAGAGAAAGGAATTCCTTGTAGTTATCTACGGCAAAAACCGCCTTGGCGGTATCGGCTACCCGCCAGATGACCGCAATGCCGATCTCCACGGGATTGCCGAGACAATCGTTGATCTTTTGCTTATTGTTGTTGAGGGTCATGACTTTCAGGGAGATGACCTTGCTGGGCACCTGCACAGATGCATTGCCGGTTCCGCTGATCACCAATTGCGCACCGCTTGCAGCTCCGGAATCTACATCTCCGCTCTGCCGCAGCGTAGTCTTTGCCGCAGGATTGACCGCCGAGACAAAGGGATTAACAAAGTAAAAGCCTTCTCCCTTCAGAGTACCGATGTATTTACCGAAAAGGGTCAACACCAGCGCCTCCTGAGGCTTTAAGACCTTGAGACCTAAAAAGAGGATCCAGCCGAAGCACATCCAGATGCCGCCGATAATAGCCATAGGGATCCCCAGCGCTGGCATATTGCTCTCGCAGAAGATCACGCCGAATACAAATACTGCAATGGCAATAGCCATTGCCAAAAGATTCAGCAGTAATACGGCCATGCCGCTTTTGGCTTTTAATACTTTTTCTTGAACTGTAATCATCACAAATACCTCCTATGTATTCCTTTTGATATCATTTTAATATCATTTTTGCAATTTGTCAATTGCTTCCATAAAAAAATAATGTAATACCCATTGGATATGAAACTTCCACCATTTCCGGTTTGACTCTTCCTTTGATCACGGTCTTTAGATTGAGCGTTTGACAAAAACAAGGATGATTGTTATCATTATGAAAAGAAAAACAGATTGAGGTTTAGTAAGATGACATATGTTGCGCATTATCACTCGCCCTTAGGCCTGATAACCTTGGCAAGCAACGGTGATGCCTTGACCGGTCTCTGGTTTGAAGGGCAGAAGTATTTCGGTGCCGGCATGGAGACGGCGCGGGAGGAAAAAGCGTTGTCTGTTTTCGCCGAAACCAAGCGGTGGCTGGATCTTTATTTTCAGGGAATGATCCCGGATTTTACCCCGCTACTGCATTTTGAAGGCTCAGCCTTTCGTAAATCGGTTTGGGAGCGGTTGCTTTTGATTCCATACGGCAAAACGGTGACCTACGGAGACCTTGCCGGACAGATCGCGAAGAAAATGTCGGCCCAAGCGGTGGGCGGTGCGGTGGGACATAACCCTATTGCTATTATCGTCCCCTGCCATCGGGTCGTGGGGGCAAACGGCAGTCTCATCGGCTATGCGGGCGGTATAGATAAAAAAGAAAAGCTTCTTGCTTTAGAAAAGAAAGAAGTATAAGGGCAGTTTTCCAAAAGGAAGAAGCGGTTTTGAGAGCATCTTTTCCGCTCATAGAAAACACAAAATTTCCGTAATGCATCAGCATTGCGGGAATTTTGTTGTATCGCCTGAACGAAAATCTGTATCTCAAAACTGCTTTGCACCAAAAGCTTGAATTTTAAGGTACTTTTTCATTACGAAGGACTGCCCAAAGGCGCCTCTCTTTATATTGAAGAGGCGCCTTCTTTAGTGATTAAAAGGATGTTTTATATGTAAAGAGATCGAACTGCTTCAAACCCATGGCGGCAAGGCGGTTTCGGCTGTGGTGCCGTGACTTTTCGCTGTTGAAATCAGGGATCAGGGGCAGACGTACAATGATTCTTTCCGGAGGCAGGAGTTTTGCGAGCCTTTCAATGTTTTCCAGCATCAATGTGTTTTCTTTTCCGGTATAGCAGCGATAGATATCAGGGTCTGTATCCTTGATATCTATATAAAAGGTATCGATGCATTCGGTTGCCTTTTGTACATTTTGCCATGGAACTGCCAGCGAGGTTTCTGCGCATAAATGCCAATTTTCACCACAGATCTTTCGGAACTGCTTCAGAAAATCCGCATGGAGTAACGGCTCTCCGCCGCCAAAGGTAACCCCGCCGCCGGTGGCCAGAAAATACAGCTCGTCGGCTTTTACCTTTTCATAAAGCATTTCGGGGGTCATTGCCGTATATTTCGTTTCAGGTGCAAAGGAAAAAGGATTGAGACAGTATTTGCACCGCAGGGGACAACCATGAAAGCAGACCAACGAGGTGATCCCCTGACCGTCGGTCTGAATTCGATGTCGGGAGATACCGATAACAGGAGCCTTCATATCATTCTTCTTCCGTGACAATTTCGTAATCGCCGTCTAAAAGTTCCTCTTCCTGCGGCTCTGAAACATCTCCGGTTAATTCTTCATCGTCTGGATCATAAGCTAGTTTTCCATCGAATTCCTCGGCCAGAATACCGGCGACATCGGACTCTACCGTCCATTCGTCATCGTCTAAAGAATCTCTTGGGGTACAACCGGTTGTTGAGGTGGCTACCATTGCTGCCGCGATGCCTGCTACCGCCACCCGTTTGCCGGAAAGCTTAAGCTTTTCCAACTCATTGGCAAGGTGACGCAGCTCTGCCTCACATTTCGGGCAAGTGCCCTTGCACTCTCCTTGAAATGTGCACTCAGAAACCGTATATTCAATGTTATTCTTCCTCGCGATCTGGCAGCGAATGCCTTTCAACAAACTGCATTTTTCTTTTCCTTTCACAAGAAAACCTCCTTTAATGGCCATTGTATTATTAATACGATTGTGATCGGCAAAATGTTGCAGGGAAGCCGTGCACTTGAAACAATTAAAAAACCGATACCCATTTAGGTATCGGTTTTTATGGTTTGTGCTACCATTTTAGATGACATGTAGAGTGTTATTTTGTTATGAAAGATTGATCCAGCTATGAAGAAGCCAGGTGTTGTTTATGTATTCAAAAATCGCAACAGTGCAGTTATTGCAGCGCACATGCTCTCTCGGCAGATAAGCGTCCACCACCGTATCAAGCATTCCTCGCAACCAGCCCGCATGTGTAAACAAAGCTACTGTTTCGCAGTTCAACGTTTCAAGCTTCTTCATGACTTGGCAAATTCTGCTGTAAAACGCTTCTATGGTTTCCCCGTTAAAATCTACATAGCCACATTTTCTAATGCGCGCTCTTTGCTCATTCGATAGGATAGAAAGAGGATTGTTTGCCAATGTTCCCACATGGATCTCTCTTAGAAGATGCGAGGTTTCATAGCAACAATCGGGGATGGCGATTTTCGCCGTTTCAACAGCACGGCTAAGGTCACTTGTGTAAATTTTTTCAAAAGGGATATCTTTAAGAATATTGCCGGCTTTTTGGGCATCATCTTTTCCTTTGTCTGTGAGATGAGCATCAAACCAGCCTGTCCATTTTTTATTCAGGTTTGTTTCACTTTCTCCGTGCCGGATAACATATACACGCATATTAATCCTCTTTTCCTGGATAACCTTTATACAGATGAACGATATTGATGTCCTCTGCCATGTCCAATCCGTGAGAGCCGCAACCACCGTCTATTTCGTGGCAACCGTGATCCATTGCAAAACCGACCAAGGTATTATGGTGCTGCCAGTTGTTTTTGATCAGTTCGGAAATCCACGAAAACACATGACAGTTTGTTCTCAGCTCGGACAACGCTTCTACGCTTTCGGGACCCATTTTATGCATGACCGAATCATAATTACCATTATATATTAAAATAAAATCGTGTTCATCTCGGAGAATTACTTCTGCCGCTTTTGCATTGACTGCTGTTATGCCGCCTTCGTTAAAATGGTAATAATCCATATCGCGTTCGAGAAATATTCGGCTCAAACTGCACTTACCATAGGTAATGAGTGCACACTTTTTGCCGGCACGGATCAGTGCATCAAAAAGAGTATCTATGGTTATAACCGGTTTCTCATATTTTTGAATACCGTGAACTTCGGGCTGAGCGCCTGTATACATGGTTCCAAAGCAAACAGGTGTGACCGAAGGCATGACCGTAGCAAGAGGAATTTCGATCTCCGCATGTTCTTTTGTATCGTCGAAAAAATGCGAATATTTCTGATAGATCCATTGGGCGATGGCGTCGGGATTATACATCACAATGCGGTCTGCTTTTTTTCCGTCAAAAACCTTGTCAATGTAATTGGTAAGTTCAAAGTTTTTCGGTGCCGCATGCTTGGGCGGATCAATCCCCATAGCATAGGCGAGGGATGCACAAATGCTATCCAGAGAGTTTTTATTTTTAGCCATCTCCGTCTTGTTGTCAACGCCTAAGATCTCATCGATCGAAACCCCAAATATTTCTTTTAAACGCATTAAATTATCCAGCGTTGGAGCGGTTTGATCTTTTTCCCAAAGACTGACGGTCTGTCTGCTTAAAAGTAACTTTTGTCCAAGTTCCTCCTGTGACAAACCAAGGTCTTTTCGATATTTTTGAATTTTTTCACCAACGGTCATAGGGGTGCCTCCTTTCCTTGACTACATTATAAACAAAACACAGAAAAAACAAAAGCACTTATTTCTTGATTTTGTCAAGTGGCGCTTGCGCAACTGTTTTTGTAAAGACGGGAGACGGTCCTGTGTTTTGATAAGTTGATGGTTGTGAGAGAAGGACTTGCAAGTTTGCAGAGAGTGCCGCTCTTTAGTGATGGTACATAATTCAAAGGGTTGATCAACAAGCGCCTTGCGGTGACCCGAAATTTTTGGGTAGCCGACGGGGCGTCCAACCAAAATTTCGACCGCGGCGGTGCTCCCGCGATCCCTGCATCCGCCCCCGGCGGCGGAATCGCAGGAGCCAAGTTACGAGCCCGACTTTTCTGCAGGAGCAGAAACTCGGTTCACGCTACCGAAGGTCGTTGGTTCAAGTCCGCTCCACTCGACTGCAATAATTAAAAAACGCTATACCCAAGTGGGTATAGCGTTTTTTATGTCTTGCGCGACCATTTTAGATGCCACCTATTTTTTAGGAAAAATGGCCTATGATTAGGGTTTTTCAAACCTTTTTCTCCAAATTCTCCGTTTTCCAAAGTGGACTTACATCAATTTATCTATTTTCGGGTGTTGCCGAATTAGATGCCGTGTCTTATTGCAGAGTGTGAATCGTTATTCCTTGTCCGTCATCATCCTGTGCTTCTGCGATTCTCGCTTGAAGCTTATCCCACATTTCTCGACTGACAATTGGTTCGTGGTCGGACTCTGCCACGGAGGATTCTCCATGATTCCTCATCATTTTCCGTTCATACAAAGCTCGATTGTGAGCCTGTTTCTGTAGCATTGCTTCGTACTCATTCGGCCACTTTTCTGCAACCTCGTCCTCGATCAGTTTTGAGATTTTGGACTCGGGAATTTTCGTTTTTGCTTCTTCCACAGAGATTGCTTCTCCGTGTCTTGCATACTCATCGACTATCTCTTGAACAAGCTCCATGGGAGGATTGGTTGCAAGTTCAAGCCTTCTTGCGAAGATGTATTTCACGACCTCTGCTTCAGCTTCGTTGACAACTAATCCTTCACCAGTTAAGTCGTAACCGAATACAAGTTCCTGATCTTCTTCCATCGCATCCTTCTCGGCTTGAGCTGCAGCATGCGCCAAGTAATCTGCAATCAACCATTTCGAGTCAAAGACTGCTTCATGAGATCCGTCCACCGCTTCAATGGTCATGCCGGATTCTCTAAACAACTTTACGACCTTTTGCATCTCATCAATTGTGCCGGCGACTCTGTTGGTCGATGCCATAACGATTGTGTCGATATCACTCTCTTTGGCAGAGCGAAGAAGTCTTTTCAATTGTTCAAAGCCCATTTTGCGATCGCCAATGAGAGAAGCAGATTCGGTCACTTCATATCCTTTGGATTCGCAATAGCCTTTGACTCTAATCGTCTGATTCTTAACGGCGTTCTCAGCGTTGCTGTGAGCGCTCGTTCTCATATATATTGCTACCTTTTTCATGATCGCATCACCTCGTTTTCTCATAGATCAGTATAGCACATGGTGCTACAAATTTCCATCGTAAATATCCGAAATTGTTTTCAAAAATCTGTATGCAGATTAGATGGAGCAGATTCACTAACCCCATCAAAGAATGTTTTGGGGCTTGATCATCCTTCCTGTCCAACCGAGAGATCTTGCCCATTCCCGAGCCTGTTTTCTCTCATCTTCGTCATCACTTTCGTGTATGGTTTGGAGGAAATCGGTATACCCACCGATACCTCCCACATCCTCTACCAAAGGAAGGCCATCTGCTTCCAAACATATCGGGGCGTGATTTCTTAGTACTTTAACGATATCAGATTCAGCATCCAACACTAAGTCTTCCTTGTAAAAGACTTCAGCAAGAGATATGGTGATTTCCCATCCATCACCGTAGTCGTAAAAGTATTTGATCTCATTGCTTTGTGCTTGCATACGAACTGTAGTTAAGGCTGCAATTTGACAGAACAGTTCATACTGATTATCTATATCTCTCATCGCATTGTTCCAGAGTGCGAGAACCTTTCCCAAGCCTTCCTCGAGAAACCGAACCTTATCATCAATGTCATCCAGGAAGTAACTGTTGTCGGGCAAGAATAGGAACTCCAACAATGTCAATCTCTCAAGCAGATAATTCAGATCACCACCAAGATCAATACTCCGCTGCAACTCATCAATAGTCGCATCATCGATCTTTACATTTCGTGATGTATGCTTTGCACCCTTGCCACCGTTCTTCATAAATTCCTCAAAGGTTTCCCTGACTTCGAACTTGGGGATATCGTGCTTCAGCATATATACGAGTTGTTGGTTTTCCAAATAGTAATCACCAAGACCACCATAGTGATAGGGGCCTTTGTACTTACTCTTGAACCAGGACTTAATGCTTTGGTTTGG
Source organism: Clostridia bacterium (assembly GCA_017482195.1). Taxonomy (GTDB): domain Bacteria; phylum Bacillota; class Clostridia; order Oscillospirales; family QAKW01; genus QAKW01. The sequence continues at coordinate 1,450 of JAFUNM010000052.1, read as the reverse complement.
CTGATAGTCTTCGTCCCAATATAAGTCATCCATTTCCTCAGTTGGGAAGCGGAAGTAGATTCCGGCAAGGCTGCACCATTTCGAGAACTTGCCCTCGGTCACCCGATTGAATACATCCTCGGGAAAGGCGTAATGGTGCAGATGTCCATTTTGCCATCCAAACAACTTCTGAATGACATAATGGAGCGCGTGAAGGGTGATGTCCGCAGGAACAAGGATATCTCTTGATAGAGCTTTATCCATTTTACCATACTTTCGCAGTACTCTCAGATCATTTGAATCGCATCCACTTATATCTAATTCAAGATGCACCTTCATAGCGACAGGATGTTTTCCATAGTTGTTGCCGTTCTCTATTATTTTCTCGATCTTGACTTCTTCCAAATTAGGGATTTCGTCACGAACAAAGCCCTTGGGAGCGTTCTCGGAAGAACCTACCTGATTCTCAGCAGCCTGGTTGTTTCTCTCCCTGTACTCCCTTGAACGAAGAGAGTCTATACTTTGCGTGTCCCCATAGACACCTCTCTTGTACGGCAGAAATGCTTGTACATTCTTCTCCGTATAACAGAGCTTCTGTGCGATCTCTTGCGTAGATAGTCCTTGATTGTATAGTTCTAAGATTTTAAGGCTTGTGGCGCTGCTCCACAACCCCTCGGTAATAAGGACACGGCGAACTCTAATCACACTTGTCCCGAATTCTTCTGCCGTCTTCTTGACAGAACCGGTTTTCTTGTAGGACTCCACGATCCGGTTGTAAAGGTCGGTGTTCTCCATATATCTATAGCCCCTTTCCGTTAGGTGTCAACCTAACCCCGATGGCTATATTGTAATACTCGCAAGCATATCCTGTCAACCTAACCTTTTTCTCAACGGCTCGGGCATCAATTTCAGTATATGTTCATACACATTTCCGCAATCTAATGCGTAGATAGATACACCATATTCCAGGTAGATGTTCAGTAGTTCCATATAAATTACGGGGCTATAGCGCAATAAAGAATATTCTTGTATCATTATTAAATCGCATTCATTTGCTGTTGATCTTTGTATCGCCATGCGAATTGCACTTTCATCATACAATCCACAGTGGACAGACAGTGTCGAGCCTACGACCTCGATCCCATTTTCGACGCAATAATCTTTCATCGCATTTTCCTGCGTAAGTATGCCGGGATAATAATCTGCGCTCATAAAAAGCCACGCCTTTTTGCCCATTTCCAAATACCCCTTTTACATTGACAGTGTTGGGCCTACGTCATTTCCACTCTGATCGTCCTGTGTGAAGGTTTGTTCTGTAGCAAGGATCACCGCAAGTTCATCCGCATAGATGTGGCGAAGCTCACCGTTGGACATCATACATCCAAAGTCCCCTTGGTTCACGAACAACAGTTCCGCGCCAACCTTATCACAGTAGGCCTGGCAGATCCCTGTCCATTCTGTCAAATATTTT
>JAFUNM010000051.1 GCA_017482195.1 Clostridia bacterium | reverse complement strand
TTATGATATGAATATGAATTATTTGAAAAAACTGAATATGGATCTGATCCCTTCTGTTCCCAATCCCTCCCCCGACTATTACTGCACCTGGCAGACTCAGCTTTATGCCACCTGCGACGGCAAGCCCGAAGGCCAGCGTGCCATTATCGGCGAAAAGGGAATGTTTGCCAAGGAAAAGCCCTACGGCTGGGCCTATTTTTACGAAGAGGCCCGAAAGGATCTGCTTTTTATTATGGACGACAGCTGGGATGTTCCCCTGCAGGACGATCCCACCTACTACGGCAGCTTGCTCCTGAACGAAGAGAAATTCCCCGAGGCCTGCAAGAATGCCGCCTCCCCGGCCGAGGCGCTGAAAAACCTCACCGACCGGATGAAAGCCTTAGGCTGGAAGGGCTTAGGCGGCTGGGTCTGCGCCCAGGAATCGGAACGTTTTTGCAGGGACCGTACTCCCGAGGAATACTGGAAGGATATGCTGATGGCCGCCCAAGAGGCCGGCTTTGCCTACTGGAAGGTAGATTGGGGTAAAAAGGACACCGATCTGGCTTTCCGCCGGATGCTGACGGATCTGGGGCGCAAATATGCCCCCGATCTCATTATTGAGCATGCCAAATGTCCCGCCGCCGTACCCTACGGCGATGCCTACCGCACCTATGATGTGCCGGCCATTATGTCCATCCCCATGACCCTGCAAAAGATCAAGGAATTTGCCGACACCCCCGCCCCCACAGAAGGGAATATGGGTCTGCTCAACTGCGAGGACGAGGCCTACACCGCCGCAGCCGGCGGCTTTTCCATGGGGATCATGCGCCACCCCTATCACGGGGCCTTTACCAACGGCGTTCCCGATGTTTCCTTCCCCCAATTCCATCGGGATCTCAAGTCCAAAATGGCGGAAGTTCTCCGTGCCGCCCGCTGGCACCGCATGGCTCCCGCCTTTGCCATGGACGGCAGCCGAATGACGGTGGACAGCCAAGACCTTACCGACACCTGGCGCTTTGAAAACAGAGACATTGAGCTGGAGGATTGGTGGTTCCGCAAGCCCTTTATTATCGGCTGCATCGAGGGAGAACTCCTTACCAAAACCGCCCCCGCCCGCATCGCCCGCAACTGCGCTCTTGCAGATGTGACCCCCGATGAAAGCGGAAATGTTCCCTACATCGTAAGCGCCCGCAATCCCAACGGTGCGTTCTCCATTGCCACCCTGGGCAGAACGGCTGACCGCACCTATTTTCTGCCCCGCTGCAAGGTGACAGCTGAAAGCGGCAATGCCGAAACGATCGGCATCTTCGGCTGCTATGAGAGCCTGACCCTCAAGACCTCTTTAAGCACAGTGACGCGGATCCTGATGCAGGATCTTGCCGGTAATACCGCCTACGACGTCACCGAGCAGGTCTCCTTTGAAAAAGGTGTCCTTACCATTCCCGGTGCGCTGATCGAAACGATCGGTACCTCTGCACAGAACGGGAACGACACCTCCGAACCGGGCGTTGTTTTAAAACTTGAATTTTAATCGGGAACATGGTATACTATCTATATCTCAATGAAAGGTATTGATCGTTGTATGCGTTTACAGGAATCCGGTGAAATGTATCTGGAGACCATCTATGTGCTTTCCAGGAAGAGCAAGGATGTTCATTCGGTGGATGTGGGAGAATATATGGGCTATTCCAAGCCCAGCGTCAGCCGCGCCATCGGACTTTTAAAAGAAGGCGGATTTGTGCAGATGGGCAAAGACGGTGCTCTCACCCTCACCGAGGAAGGCTTGGCGGTGGCAAAGAAGATCTATGACCGTCATACTCTGCTGACCGCATTTCTCATTCATATCGGCGTAGACGAAGAGACCGCCGCAGAGGATGCCTGTAAAATGGAGCATGATATCAGCGACGCCACCTTTAACGCCATTAAAAATTTTCTGGAAAAATAATATAAAACCATAATAAATATCCCCCCGCTATGATATGCGGGGGGATATTTATTTTCTTATTAATATAAAACCGCTTCCATGAATATGGGCGAATGATCGGAATAATACCCGTACTCATTTTTATACGTTTCTCCTTCCAGATAGAAGGCCTCTTCGGTTTCGGGATCCCAAACTCTTGTTTCGACCCAATAGGAGGCGGGAAGAACATCTCCGGTAATGCAGAAATAATCACCGCGGGGATTGGCAGTTCCGGTATTTTGACCGTAGTTGGGGAAGGTTCCGGTGGTATCTCCCAAGGCCAGGGCCACATCGGTCACACCGCTGGCCTGTAGCGCTGCATAGCCCTCCGAAGGGTCATTTTCCTTACAGAAGTTATAGTCGCCGCAATAGACGATCGGTGCATCGCCGTAGGTCTGAGCAATGAGCTTGGACTGCTCGATCATCACATTATATTGGTAGGGCTGGATCTCATCCACCGTATCGATATGTGCCGTATTGAAATAAAATTCCTCGCCGGTAGCATTGATTCGGAATTTGCCCCAGACTGCGATTCGATAGGTGCCGGAAAGCTCCGGTTTGGACTCTGTATTCGGGGTCTCAGACAGCCAATACACACCCTTTTGCAGCAACGTTACCACCGAAGTATCATAGAAAATGGCACAGCCTTCTCTGCCGTCAAGATCACCGGCCGTATCGGTCAGATACTGCTCGTTACGGTAATAGACATATCCCTGATAATTCTCGGTGGGCATAATATCCGGCAAGCCGGGTTGACTGCTTTGTGCCGCGTCCTCATTCATCCACCAGGTACGAACCTCCTGAAAACCGATCACTGCCGGCAACTGCTCAGCCAGCAGTTTCTGGATACGGGTGATCCGTACCGGACGGGTATTGGGGGCTTCACCATAGCTGTGACGTACATTCAGGCACATCAGCTTAAGCTTGTTTTCAGCATAATAGAGAGTGCCGTCCTCGGTCTCCGCTACCGTTCGGTCGGCGGGGATGCCGAAAAGCTCCACCGTAGGATCGGCGGCTTTACGCAGCAGTAAGGCTGCATCGGCCATATCCACCGTTCCGTCTCCGCTGACAAAAAGGGCCTCTTTCTGCACCTTGCCGGTATAGGTCAGGTCTGCCAACAGACGAATGGCTACTAAAGCGTCCAGAGAATCGACCGCTCCGTCCCCGTTGACGTCTCCGGTGACCACCTCTGCGGAAGAGGGGAACACCGCCATGGACAGGAGCAGTACGATGCAGGTAAATGTAAGAACAATGCGTTTCATTTTTTCACCCTTAAAAAATAAATTCACTGCAAATGCCGAGATGGTCGGAGGCCCAATAGCCGTAGAAATAATCATAGTCTGTTTCGGCCGCTGTATTATAACCGCCGAAGGGCAGATCTGTCACCAAAATCTCATTATTCTCGTCAAAGACCTCCTCCAAGACCTTATAGGAAATGGGGGTCGCCGAATCATCGTAGTTGAAGTGGAAATCCACACGGGCGGTCACAACGCCCTCTTCCGTAACATTCTTGCCAAAGCGGGGGAAGGTGCCCTGATAATTATTGAATACGGCGGCCATATCGTCATAACCGCTCTCTGTCAACACACTATAAGCGGGCAGATCGCAAGCAAGGCAATAGTTCATATTGAAATCTCCGCCCACAACAACAGGAGCATCCCCGTATTTTTCAAGATACGTCTTGACTCTTGCATCCAGCAATTGCATCGCCGGAATCAAGGAAAGCTCTACCGCATCCTCCGTATCAGCCGCATTGGGGCCGTGAACGTTATAATAATAAAACTCCTCACCGGTATAATTATCATGGAGCTTGACCCAGATGCACTGCCGCTGGCGGCCGTCTGTGTAAACACCGTTTTCCGGCACAAGTTCCGGAGCGCCGAAATAGGGAGAAGGCATATCAGGTGTCTCAGAGAACCAGAACTGGCCCTTGATCTCATTGCCCTCAGCATCAACGCAAAGGTCAAAACGGTCGTTTTTCCAGAAGATCGCTGATTTTTCCTCGGTATAGAGCGGAGTCTCGGCAGAAGTACCGGCGCCCTCGATCTTATTCAGGGAAAGATCCACCCGGCAGGCAATATACGCTTCATAAGCGGGATCCTCTCCGGTAATGGGGAAGATATTCTCTTCAAAGGCGGTATACCAATGAGTCCAACGGTATTCCTGCAGACCGCAGATATCGGGATCATAGGCTTCCATCAAATTGGTCATCCGTACAATACGATTTGCATTGGAGCGGGAGGCCGGAGCACCGTTGCCGGTGCTGTGCAAAAGGTTTTGAGAAATGATCCGCACAGCCAGATTCTTAATGTAATAAAAACCGGACAGCTCCTGCTTGGCAACGGTATCGGCATCATCAGGAGCGGTCAGTTCCACCTCCCAATCGGAAGAGGCGTTACGCAAAAGCAATACCAGATCCGCGGTATCGGCCAAGGCATCGCCGTTGACAAAAAGACCCCGGCTTTCCAGCTTCCCGGTATAGGTCTGGCCGGAGATCACCCGAAGGGCGATCAGGGCGTCCAAAGTGTCGGCTCTGCCGTCACCATTGACATCACCGGCAACGGTGGCTGCCGAAGCGGGCAGTACCGCGCCCATCATCAGGGTCACGGTCAATAGGATCGAAAGGAGCGCTGCAAGTACTTTTTTCATGGTTTTTACCACCTTAGATTATAATAAATTCTGCAAAAATTCCCAAATGATCAAAGGCTCAATAGAAAAAACGGTTGTCGGCATCCCTTTGAAAAAGGGTTACACTTTATTATACTATAAAAATTTTCTTTTTTCAATATATTAATCGGAGATAAACCGTTTGATATTATTGTAGTAAACATCTTCCAAAACTTTTTCCGGCAGGCCGACAGGACAAAGCTCCATTCCGCAGACGGTACGGAGCTCCGTTTCCTCTAAAAAGGCAAAGACCACCGCAGTCTTTTTATCGTTGTACTCCCGGTTGAAGCCGGAAAGATCGTTATGGGCATCGGTGCCGTAGAAAAAGCGCTCAGGATATTTTAAGATCAATTCCCGCACCGCGCCGCTATGGGCGGAGAGGTCTTTGTAAATGCCCAGGGCAGGGGTCAGATCCATCATCAAATTAGGATACTTTTTCAAAAGCTCTGCCATCTTCTCAGGGCGGTCGGCATAAAAGGCGGTATGGGCAAGGGCGATCTTCAGCCGGGGATATTGCGCCAGAACACTCTCTAAAATGCCGTCAAAATAGGATTTTTTCGGAAAGGTCTCATCATAATACCAGCCGCTGGTAATGGAGCGCTCGTCCAGTTTTTCTTTATCCCAATGTACCCAGGGGTCATTGTTATGAACTAAAAGGGGGATCTGTTGCTCTTCGGCATAGGCGAAAAAGGGCGCAAAACGCAGGTCGTCCAACCCGTATCCGTAGTGCCGCCAGACCGAGGGCTTGCCCTCCAGAAGCTTGATGCCGGAAAAGCCCATCTGCATATATTCTTGGGTTTGCTCCGTAAAATCGCGGCTGTGATCCAGTGCGGCAAAAGCAAAGGAGCCGGGCAGTTCCTTTAAAAGTGCCAGCGCAAAGGCGTTGCTCTCTGCCGCGGTGCGGCTCTCGCCGCCGAAGCCTAAGGACATCAGGCCTAAGCCGTCATAGCCCTTTCGAATCATTAAGTCCTTATAGTATTCCACCGTCTGTGTCAGCGAAATAGGTGCATCTATATGGACATGAGCATCTATTTTTTTCATTTTATCAGCTCCTTTTTTCTATTTTATCATAATTTTCAGCAAAAAGAAAGAGCCAATCAACAGATTGACTCTTTTCGGATGATCTCATTTTTATTTTTATAGATATGCCCGGCAGGAACAACACCTCGTACCATCGACAGCGGATAAACCACCGTATTTTTTCCGATAATGCTGCCGGGATTAAGGACGCTGTTGCATCCGATATCGGCACCGTCCCCTAAGATCGCACCGAATTTACGAAGGTGGGTATCTACCCTTCTTTCCTCGAAATGAACAGGCACATTTCCTTTATCGCTGCGGAAATTGGAAAGGATCACCCCTGCCCCCAAATGGGCCCGGTATCCCAGTACCGAATCACCCACATAATTATAATGCGGCACCTGTACTTGATCAAAAAGCAGAGCATTTTTGATCTCGGTGGAATTGCCCACCACCGCCTCCCGGCCGATAAAAGCGTCCCCTCTTATAAAGGCGCAATGACGCACCTCCGCACCGGGACCGATGATCACCCGCGGCCCAATATGGGCGGTAGGTGCCACCTTGGCACTCCTGTGGATCCAGATGCTTTCTGCCGGATGGTCGTATTCCTCCCGGGAAAGGTCTGCACCGCAGACCGGAATATAATCCTTCAAATAAGGAAGGCACTCCCAGGGGTAAGACGCCCGCTCCAAAAGGGAGCGGGCGTCGGTAAATTCAAGATCAAATAATGCAGTTACTTTTAATTCGTTCATTCTTCCTCAACTAAGTGTCTGCCCATCAGCACACCCATCACGGAAGCCATCATCAGGCCGCGGGTCCAGCCGCTGGAATCACCCAGGCAATGGAGACCCTTTACGCTGGTGTTGAAGTCGGTATCCATGGTCACCCGATTGCTGTAAAACTTCAGTTCGGGAGAATAAAGCAGCGTCTCGGTAGAGGCGAAGCCGGGCACCACATGATCCAGCGCCTGAATGAAGTTGATGATATTCATCATCGCCCGATAGGGGATCGCGGCGGTAATATCACCGGCCACCGCATCGGGAAGCGTCGGTTTCAGATTGGACTGCGCCAGCTCCTTCTGCCAGGTGCGCTTGCCGTCCAGAATATCACCGAACCGCTGCACCAGGATATGGCCGTTTGCCAACATATTAGATAGCTCGCCCACCTTTTGGGCGTAGGCAATGGGTTGGTTGAAGGGGGTATTAAAATTATGGGATACTAAAATTGCAAGGTTAGTATTGTTGCTCTTGAGTTCCTTATAGGAATGGCCGTTGACCACCGCCAGATCGTTATCGTAGTTCTCCTGACTGACAAAGCCGCCCGGATTCTGGCAGAAGGTACGTACCTTATTCTTAAAGGGCTGGGGATAGCCCACCAGCTTGGATTCATAGAGAACCTCGTTGACCTTCTCCATGATCTCATTGCGGACTTCCACACGGACACCGATATCCACCGTCCCCGGCATATGCTCGATCCCGTGCTCAGTGCAAAGATGCTCCAGCCATTCTGCGCCCCGGCGGCCGGTGGCCACGATGGTGTGCTTGGCGCGGATCTCCTGAACAGTCTTTCCGTCGCTGATATAGCCGCCTACGCACTTCCCGTCCTCAATGATCAGGTTGGTGCACTCATGGTTAAAGAGCATATCCACACCGTTTCTCAGCAGTTCCTGCTCAATGGCATAGTAGATGTCCTGCGCCTTTTCTGTGCCCAAATGACGGATGGGGCAATCCACCAGCTTCAAGCCTGCCTGAATGGCACGCTTGCGGATCTCCTTCACCGCTTCGGGATCGCTGACGCCCTCTACATGGGTATCGGCTCCGAACTCCAGATAGATCTTATCGGTATAATCGATGGTCTCCTGGGCCAGATCCTCCCCGATGAGGGTCGGCAGATCTCCGCCTACATCGGAGCTTAAGGAAAGCTTACCGTCCGAAAACGCGCCGGCACCGGAAAAACCGGTGGTGATATGGCAATAGGGTTTGCAGCTGACGCATTGCTTGGTCTTGGATTTGGGGCAACGGCGTTTTTCCACCGGCAGACCCTTCTCCGCAATCATAATTTTCTGCTTGCTGCCCTTGCGGATCATTTCAAGAGCGGTAAAGATACCGGCAGGGCCGGCACCGATGATCAATACATCGTAGTTCATATTATATCCTTCCTTCCCGAAAATATGCCGTTGTCCCAAAAGACAACGGCATATTTTTTTCGATATATTTTCAAGCCGTTATACATTATAACGCGAAAAACATATTTTTCAAGTATTATTTTTTAAATTTTTTATCGTTCCTCGCGGAAATAGGGTAAGCCCAGACTTTCGGGCGGCTGATGCTCTCTCTTCTTTCTCATGCTGGTGATAATAAGCACCACGATGGTGACCACATAGGGCAGCATTTTGAAGAGCTCCTGGGTTTCAGCCCCCAGACCCTGCACATAGTTGTTTGCATTGCAAAGGGCACCAAACAGGAAGGAGCCGACAATGGCCATTGAAGGCTTCCAGAGGGCAAAAATAACCAGAGCAATAGCCATCCAGCCGCGGTCGCCGAAGGCGTTGTTGGACCAAACACCGTCAGCATAGGCCATCACATACTGCAGACCGCCCAGGCCCGCAACAGCACTGCCGATACAAGTCGCCAAATACTTATAGCGGGTCACATTGATGCCCGCTGCATCGGCGGTAGCGGGGTTCTCACCCACCGAGCGCAGATTCAGGCCGATACGCGTTTTGCTCAAAACAAAAGACGCAGCCAGCGCGATGGCGATGGCCAGATAGGCCAAAAAGTCATGGGACAAAAAGATCTCGCCAAACCAGCCCAGATCATCGGCAAAGGGAAGCTCTGCCTTAAAGAACTTACTGGTTTTAGTGAGGGCAATAGAGGGCAGATCGCTATCCACCAATTTGATGAGCGAACCGCCGAAGAAGTTGCCCAGACCGATACCGAAGGTGGTAATGGCAAGGCCGGTTACATTCTGGTTCGCCCGCAGAGTGACGGTCATAAAGCTATAAATCAGACCCATAAAGACCGAGAAAAGGATCGAGCAGATCAAAGGGATCAGGATCGCAAGAAACGGATTCATATTAGCAAGATCGTTGCCGCAGGCGTTCTCATACAGGAACGCACCGATCACACCGCCGATCGCACCGCTATACATAATGCCCGGGATGCCCAGGTTGAGATGGCCGGATTTTTCGGTAAGGATCTCACCGACCGATCCATAAAGGAGCGGAATGCTCAAAAGGATCGCTCTGCTGATAAATTCAACGATCATGCTTCTACCCCCTTCTTCGCGCGGCGCAGCCGTACGGAATACTGAATAAAGAACTCGCAGCCGACCAACATCAAAATGACCAAACCAACGGAAATATCCGCAAAGGAGCTGTTCAGCATATTGGAGTCGGCGACCTTAGCGGCTCCTGTTCTCAAAAAGATGATCAGGGCAGACATCAGCACCATAACAAAGGGATTAAACTGACCCAGCCAGGCAACCATAATGGCAGTAAAGCCCTGACCGCCAACGGTATCTTTATTGATCGAATGGTCGGTACCGGCCACCAAAAGCATCCCGGCAATACCGCAGACCGCGCCGGAGAGCATCATGGTGCGTAAAACAACCTTTTTCACATTGATGCCGATATACCGAGCCGTATTCTGGCTTTCGCCCACAACCGTGATCTCATAGCCCTGCTTGCTGTATTTAAGATAAACATGCATGGCAACGGTCAGCGCGGCCACGATAAGAATGTTTAATAAATACTGAGATTTTCCGATCACCGGAAGCGCGCCGGTCTCCACCGGATTGATCACGTTGGAGCCACCGCCGACGATATAAACATAATAAGCAATGATTTGGGTAGCAACATAGTTCATCATCAGGGTGAAGAGAGTCTCATTGGTATTCCAGCGTGCCTTGAAGATGGCAGGAATCAAGCCCCAGATGGCACCGGCGATGATACTGGATACGATCACCAGGGGTACCAACATCCATTCGGGCAGCTTGCCGCCGAACTGGATCATGCAAAACATTGCTGCCAGACCGCCGATCAGCGCCTGCCCTTCGGCGCCGCAGTTCCAAAACTTCATCTTGAAAGCCGGCGCAACCGCCAGGCCAAGACAGAGTAAAATGACCGTATCCTGCCCGAATTTCCAGAGCATGCTGGTCTTGCCCTCAAAGATGCGGCCGAAAACGCCGCGGAACATAATGCCATAAACTTCAAAGAAGCTCTCCCCGGTGAGCACGGCAGAAACAATACCGATCAGCAAAACACCGAGCACGATCGCCGCCAGGCGAATGCCCCAGGCCTGCCACCACACCATATCATCCCGCTTGACGATATGAATCAGCGGCTCATGATGCTTTTTTGTATTCTGGCTCATTGCTCCGCACCTCCTTCGGTTTTAGTCATTAACAAACCAACCTGCTCTTTGGTAGCGGTGCGCCCGTCCACAATACCGGTGACCTTACCGCCGCCGATGACAAGAATACGGTCGCAAAGCTCCAGAAGAACGTCCAGATCTTCACCGACAAAGATAACAGCAACGCCCTTTTCCTTCTGCTGATTAAGCAGGTTATAAATAGTATAAGAAGAGTTGATATCCAAGCCCCGCACCGGGTAGGCTGCCATCAGCACAGTGGGTGCAGCAGCGATCTCACGCCCCACCAATACCTTCTGCACATTACCGCCGGAAAGACGGCGGACCGGGGTAGTAATGCCGGGGGTAACCACCTCCAGCTCATCGATGATATGCTCAGCCAGATCCTTGGGCGCTCTGCGCTCCAGAAAAGCGCTATGACCCTTGCGGTAGCTGCGAAGCATCATATTATCGGTAATATCCATATTGCCCACCAGGCCCATGCCCAGACGATCTTCGGGGACAAAGGAAAGGCGAACGCCCAGCTCGCGGATCTGCAGTGGGGTCTTGCCCTGCAGAAGGTCCACATTGCCGGTCTTGGGATTATGATAAAGAACTGCGCCGCTATCGGTCTTCTGCAGGCCGGCAATGACCTCCAAAAGCTCCCGCTGGCCGGAACCGGCGATGCCGGCAACGCCCAGGATCTCTCCGGCGTTTACATGGAAGGAGACATCATCCAACACCAAGGACCCCTCTCGATTGGTGCAATCCACATGGTGGACCTCCAGTCGGACCTGAGGATCCTTCGGCTCGCTCCGCTCAATATTGAGGGAGATCTTTTTGCCTACCATCATTTCGGTCAGCTCCGATTCATTGGTCTTTGCGGTCTCTACCGTTCCCACATATTCACCCTTGCGTAATACAGCCACCCGGTCGGAAAGGGAAAGCACCTCATGGAGCTTATGGGTGATGATGATAATAGACTTTCCGTCATCCCGCATCTTGCGCAAAACAGCGAAAAGCTTTTGGGTCTCCTGCGGCGTCAGCACCGCGGTAGGCTCATCCAGGATCAGAATATCGGCACCCCGATACAATACCTTGATGATCTCAACGGTCTGCTTTTCGGAAACCGCCATCGTATAGATCTTCTTTTTGGGGTCCAACTCAAAGCCGTATTGCTCGCAGATGGCGCTGATCCGCGCCTCGGCAGCTTTGAGATTATAGCCCTCTTTTTCCTTCAGGCCGAGAATGATATTCTCTGCCGCGCTGAACACATCCACCAGCTTGAAATGCTGATGGATCATGCCGATCTTATAATCAAAAGCATCCTTGGGGGAAGCAATGACCGCCGGTTGACCATCGATGAAGATCTCACCCTCATCGGGAAAATAAATACCGGAGATCATGTTCATCAGCGTGGTCTTACCGCTGCCGTTTTCGCCCAGGATGGAGAGGATCTCCCCCCGGTTGGCGGTCAGGTTCACATTCTTGTTTGCCACCACGCTGCCAAAGGTCTTGGTGATGTTTTTCAATTCGATAGCTGCTTGATTCGCCACCGCTTGCGCCCTCCTTTTAAAAAACACTCAAAAGCGCGCTGCCGTCCTGCAGCGCATTTTTCAATGATCTTTATAAAAACGAAAAACTAAGGCGGGGCGCGTTTGGGCCCCGCCTTAGCCGGGTATTAAACTAAATTAATATTTTTCGTCCAGCAGGGTAATGCCATCGATTCTAACATCGAAATAAGGAGCAGAACGATGCTTGGATTCCTCGAAGATACCGTTGGCAACAGCCTCGGTGTCGGGAGTGAACTTATCGTCGGTATCAACATCAGCGGTGTAGCTGTCGATCTTCTCGCCGTTTACAGTGAAGGTTGCGGTATCAAAGACCTTGACGGTGCCGTCCTTCAGACCGGCTTCAACCTCAGCGAGCTTCTCAGCGGTACCAGCTGCAACAGCGGTGCCCAGATCGGTGAGGGCAACAGAGCCGTTCTCCAGATCGCCTGCCCAGTCTACATCAATGGCAGCGCCGTTCTTCACCTGGGTGATCATATACTCGAAGTAGGGAACCCAGTTGATGCGAGAGGAGATCAGGAAGGTTTCGGGGCAAGCAGCGGCGGTGGAACCGTTATAAGAAACGTTGGGAACACCTGCAGTCTCGCAAGCGGTGGGAGCGCCCATGGAGTCGGCATGCTGGCTGATCAGCACACAGCCGCCGGCGATCAGAGCCTGAGCTGCTTCTTTCTCAAGCTGCTCATCATACCAGGAACCGGTGAACTTAACGTCCATGGTCACGCTGGGACATACAGACTTCGCGCCCAGATAGAAAGAGGTATAACCGGACATAACCTCAGCAAAGGTAAATGCGCCGACATAACCCATCTTAGCCTTATCAGCAGTGATGGTACCGGCCTCGATCATCTCATTCAGTTTCATGCCGGCAACAACACCTGCCAGGTAACGGCCCTGATAGATGTGTGCGAAGGCGTTGTGGAAGTTGTCCAGCCCGGCAGTATGAGCCTGAGTACCGGTAGCGTGGCAGAACTGCACATCGGGATACTCGGCAGCAGCCTTGAGCAGGAAGTTCTCATGACCGAAGCTGTCGGCGAAGATGATATCGCAACCATCGGACTCGATCAATTCAACAGCCGCATCATAGCAAGCGTTGGATTCGGGGATCTGGGTCTTCTGAACCATGGTCACGCCCATGTTCTCGCAAGCTTCAACTGCAGCATCGATGAAGTTCTTGTCATAAGTAGAGTTCTCATCGTGCAAGAAGATGAAACCAACCTTCAGTTCGTCGGCTTCGTTGTTGCCGCCGCAGGATGCCATAGTAAACAGCATCAATACAGCCAGCAATACAGCTAAGATTCTTTTCATTTCTTTTTCCCTCCGAAAAATTTTTTCTTTATAATAACTGCACCTTTTGCGATTATTTCCCCGCATAGCGAGATAATTGCAAAAATGCAGGTATTACCGTCTGAATTTTAAGGCATCGTCGGTCATCTCGTCGATAATGGCGAGAGATTCCACCTTAATACCCTCTTTACGCAGCCCGTCGCCGCCGCCCTGAAAGCCTTTTTCGATGGCAGTAACACAGCCTACCGTTTCACCGCCGGCCTGACCGATGATCTCCATCAGTCCGCGAAGTGCACAGCCGTTGGCCAGAAAATCGTCAATGATCAACACCCGCTCGGCACCCAGCACATCCTTGCTGACCACCACATCGTAATCCCGATTATGCGTATAGGAATGAACCGTAGCGCGGTACACATCCTCATTGACATTGCTGGTCTTATTTTTCTTGGCAAAAACCATGGGTACCTTCAAGGCAGCAGCCGCAGCAAAGGCCACAGGGATACCCGAGGTTTCAATGGTCAATACCTTGTCCACCCGATCCTCTTTGAATAGGCGGGCGATCTCCTCCCCCATTTCCATAGTGAATGCCACATCCACCTGATGATTAAGGAAACGATTGACCTTTAAAATATGCCCGGGAAGGACTTCTCCGTCTTTTAAGATTCGCTCTTCTAAAGCCTTCATTTTTTCTCCTTGAAACACAAGAATATCATATTATTAACAAGAATATCATATTATTAATCTTAACAAAATGAGCGGTTCTTGTCAACACCAAACTGACAAAAACCGCGTTATTTTATCCATTAAGATAGCCCCATAAAACCGCCGAAGTCTCCGCGCCCAGATCGACCGCATACTGAGGGCAGCCCGCAAAGACCAAAGCGCCGTTTTCATAAAGGGTCATGACCGCATAATCTCCGCTGAAGCTCTCCATAACCAGTTCTGCAGACGCTCCTTCCGGGGTGATCAGACTGCCGTCGGAGTAGTCGGAACCCAGATTCATCAATTCCGAAGAGGTCATCGGCAGTGCTATCCAGCCGGTCTTGTCGGCAGTATACCGATAAACATAGGCAAAGCTGTTATTAAAGCCGATGGCCTCGGCAATAGTGCGGCCCTTGGTGACCGGGGTAGATTCAAAGCTGCTGACTAGATAGCAATATTGGGCATCGGCAGCCTCTTCGGTAATGACCGCCATCAAAAGCGTCTTATTATTCCCGCCCTTCAGGCCGTGAACGGTGGTCCCTGCAGGGAAGGTGCCCTCCAGATCCTCGCCGACCGTTCCCACCAGATTGGTACGGTAATCCAGATAGCCGCGGTTTTCCACCGTAGGCTCATAGCGAAAGGGGCATCCGGCGGTCGTATAGGTACGGCCGTTAGCCACCACCTCATACTCCCCGGTGACCGGCACGGGGATGGATTCTTCCTTCCGGCAGCCGCTGCCGCAGATCAAAAGAACAAGAAGTAAAGTTCCTGCAAGGATCCGTTTCATGAAAGGTTCTCCTTCTCAAAAAATTACAGTTTCATTATACCCTTTGAGGAACAACTTGTCGAGTGTTTTTCCATTATTTTTTCTGTAATTAAGGTTGACACTTCTTTTATATAAATGGTATACTTGTGGCAGAACTACCTTTGAAAGGAAAAGATACATATGAAACGTATTCTTTGCATCGTTTTGGCATTGCTTTTACTGACTCCCGCCGTTTTTGCGGCCGAGAGCATGAAGCTGGAACTTACTCCCTCTGTGAATGAGGCAGAGATCGGCGATAAAGTGACCTATGTCGGCAAGGTGACCGGCGCCCCCAGCTGCGCCTCCTTCCGGGTGATCGCCACCTACGATAACACCTGCCTGAAGCTGCTCTCCGGCAGCGCGGGCAGCGGTATTGCCGGCAGCATTGCCCTCAACAAAAACGCCACCTATCAGGGCAAGAGCGCCATTGTTGCTCTGGCAGCCAGCGCCAGCCAGGCTCTGATCGGCGATGCAGAACTATTTGTATTGGAATTTGAAGTGATCGGTGAGCCCACCTCCGGAAACACCACCGGCCTCACCGTGGCCCATCAGGAATTCTTTAATGAGGATCTCAAGAAGGTCACCCCCGCCATCAACGCGGCCTCAATCACCTATCCTTCCCTGCCGGTGCCTGAAAACCCTCCTGCTGACGACAACACTGCCGGAGAGGACAACAATCCCTCCGGCGACAGCAACACCACCCCTGACAGCGGCAATAACACCACGCCGGACAATGGGAACAACACCACTCCCGACAGCGGCAATAACACCACTCCGGACAATAGCACCGACAATAATACGCCAACGACCCCCGACAGCGGTTCCACCAATCCCGATGATTCGGTAAGTCCCCTGCCCGGCGGCTCTGTCACCGAGGACGCCCCCTCCGCAACCCCCGATAACAATGACACCGCTGCAACTCCCGAGAACGGTGCCGACAACGACGCCGCGACGGCTCCCGGCAGTACTGCCGATCCCGGAACGGAAAATACACCTTCCAATGCCCCCACCGGCAACTGGATCGTGGCCGGCAACCAATTCGCTCATGTAGACGAAGAGGGCAACGCCAATCTCTATGAAGGCGAGTATAAAGAGGAAGAGCCTGTCAACCCCGGCGATAAGGCCGAAGTCATTCTCAAGGACGAGGAAGGCAAAGAGATCGGCTCTGTAGTGGTGGAAAAGGATCAGGACGGTTCTCTCAATGTAGTAGAGCAGGACCTGGGTAACGATAAAGATAAGAGTCCCGTATGGATCTGGTTTGTGATCGGCGGCGCTGTTGTACTTGTTGCGGCAACCGCTGTGGTTGGCGTATTCTACTTCAAGAAAAGAAAGGCTGTCGCTGCTGAATAAGGGAGGATCTGACCATGAAAATCGCAGTTAATTCCGGAATTCTCAACCGTGTGTGTCCCTTAGAAGAGTCTCTGGAGCTGATCAAAGCCGCCGGGTTCGACGGTGTGGAGATCAGTCTGGACCGTATCATGAAAGGTCCCGACGATTGGGACACCCGCTTTCAGGGTGAAAACTATCTGGATGAAGCCCGCAAGCTGAAGAAGTTTATCGACGAACTGGGTCTGGAGGTGGCGCAGGTCTGTGCCCCTTCTGCCAAATTCCGTGCGGATTATTATACCAACCCCTATTCGTATCCCATGGCGGTCCGCAGCATCGAGATCGCAGCGGAGCTGGGGGCGCCGGTCATCATTATCAAACCCATTGACCGCCCCGCCTATTTCGGCAATGAAGAAAAGCTTTTTGAGACCAGCATGGATTACTACGGACGTTTTGCCCCCATCGCCGAGCGCTGCGGCATCAAGATCGCATTGGAAAACGTATGCGCCTTTGATTTCCGCCGCCACGGTCCCGGACACCATATCTGCTCCAAGCCGGAGGAACATATCCGCTACCTGACCGCCCTCAACGAGGCGTATCCCGATCGGTTTGTTGCCTGCATGGATATGGGCGAGCCCAACCTGGTCTGCGGCTATGCGGAAGAGAATATCCGCGCTTTGGGCAGCCGTATCGCCTGCACCCATGTACACGACAATCATTACCGCAAAAACGACCATTGCATTCCCGGTCACGGAGTAATTGATTTTCATGCCATTTCCGAGGCGCTTAAGGAGATCGGCTATGAGGGGTATTATACGCTCAACTGCGCCGTCCATCTCCCCCGGGAACTGATGCCCTCCGCCTTGAGCCACATGGCAACGGTTGCCCGCTATTTTGCCGAAAAATAAGGGAGGGCATTCAAAATGAAAGTTGCCATCAACAGCGGTGCATTTTTAAAGTTTTACAATAACGATATGATCGAGGCCATGAACGCCTTCAAGGCCGCCGGTTTTGATGCCATGGACTTTTCCATTATGACGGTGGCCGGCAGACCTGAATGGGACGAAGATCATTACGAAGATTCTGCCAAACGCCTGCGGGAGCACGCCGAAAAGATCGGCTTGCCCATCACTCAGACTCATTCCGGCGGAGACGGGAACCGTTCCTTAAAGATCTCCGCCCTCTGCGGCGCGGAGCAATGCGTCATCCACCCCCGCATCCTCCAGCCTCATTTAGGACGGGAAGAGATCAATTTCCAAAAGAACATGGAGTTCTACAGTCCGTTTGCCGAAACCGCTCTTGCGGTTGGCTGTAAGGTGGGTGTGGAAAATATGTTCAAATGGGAATGGGAGCACGAGATCATTCAACATAGCTCTTGCTCCCGCCCTGAGGAATTCTGCCGCTACATCGATGCCCTGGAGGAAAAATTCCCCGGCGCCTTTACGGCGGTATTGGACGTGGGTCATGTGCATGTAGTACAGGTGGACCCCGCCGACTGTATCCGTAAATTGGGCAAGCGCCTTTCAGGCCTGCACATTCACGACAACTGCGGCTACAACGATCATCATGCCATTCCGGGCGTATGCAAGGCAGGGATAAACTTCCCCGCCATGATGCAGGCGCTTAAAGAGATCGATTTCAAGGGAGATTTCACCTTAGAGGTCTCCCATCCCAACCAGGCTCCTGCGCTGATTCCGGCGACCCTGGAATTTATCCAAACGGTCAGCCGCCATTATGCCAATATGATGGAGGTGGATAAGCAATGAGAATTTCGACCCACGGAAGTACTTATTACGGATTTTTTGACCAGGATAAAAAACGGACGATGGCCGCCCTGAAAGAGGCAGGCTTCGACTGTATGGCGCTGGGAGTTATGACCCACCGCCCCGAATGGAGTCCCGAAAATTTCGAGGCATCTGCCGCTGAGATCCGTCGCTATTCCGAAGAATTGGATCTTCCCATCAATATTGCCCACTCCGCCGGTTCCAACCGGGAAGCCATGGAGCGGAGTATGAAGATCGCCGCCCTTTGCGGCGCGAAATATTGGGTCATCCATCCCCGCATCCCCAAGCCCTACCAGGTGGACTACCGCCGGCTGCAGGAGGAGAATTTTCCCCTTGCCATTGAGACGATTGCCTCCTACGCGGAGCTTGCCAAGGAATACGGCATCGGCATCGCAGTGGAAAATATGTTTAAATACGATTGGGATTGGGAATACGTGCGGGACGCCTCCTGCTCTCAACCCGATGAATTTATCCGCTATGTGGATACGCTCAATGAAATGTATCCTGGCGTATTCTCCGCCTGCCTGGATACCGGACATGTGGCACTGGTGGATCAGAAGCCGGAGGATGTGATCCGCACACTGGGCAAGCGGTTGACCTGCCTCCATGTGCACGACAATGATCTCACCTCGGATATGCACACCATCCCCGGGCTGTTTAAGATCGACCATGTGAAGATCGCCGAGGCCCTGCATGATGTTGGTTATCAGGGCGATTTCACCTTAGAACTCAGCTGCCCCATGCCCAAGGAGCTGGTTCCCGCCCATATGAAATACTCTGCAACGGTTGCCCGGTATTACGCAAGCTTATTTGACGAAAAATAGAACAGAAGCGGTAAGCAGATTTTGCTTACCGCTTCCTTTTTATAAAAAAGAGCGCGAGTGAAAACTCGCGCTCTTTAATAAATTTACTGTGCAATAGTGGGACTTATGTAAGATTTGCAAAGTTCCACAGTCTTATCGACAGTCCAACGCAGAATGGCAGTCGCATCATTCACGCTGACGGCAGCATCACCGTTTACGTTGGCAGCATACAGCTGTGCAGTCTCAAGCGTCTCAGTCAGATCAAGAGCCTGCTTCAGCAGGATTACATCATGTACATTGACCTTTCCGTTGCCGTTTACATCACCGGGAGTAAAGGTGGGCAGGTTCAAATCATTGGGCAGGATATAGGCCAGATCGTCGGAAACGACCGACAACACATCGTTATCCAGCTGTGTGCCCTCTTCCCAACGGGTGTAATCCGTAACCTTCAGGCCTACCTCTGCAAGCTTTACAGATGTGGTCCCGTTTGCAGTAAAGTTCAGGGTGACCCAGGCATCTCTTTCATTGGAGCCGTTCCGATCAGGAATGGCGACCACCACTTTCAGAATGGCTTTCCCGTCTTCGGTGGTATTGCCGGTCTCAGAAACCATGCCGAGGTATTGGTTGCCGGTAGCAGTATCGGTTCCGAAAACAGGGTTAACATAGGTCAAAACAGTGGGGTCATAGGTGACCTCTGCGACGATGCCGTTGATGGTGGCATCCTCCTTCACACCCACATTCACCTTCACAGTACCGCCGGTCGTATAATCGGCGGCATCGAAAGCCGCATAGAAGGGAGAAGGAACGGCACCTTCGGTGTACTCTTCATCCCAAGCGTGTGCACACTCTTCGCAAGCAAAGGCAGCATACTCATGGTTGAAATAATCAGCCGCCTTATAATCGGTCAGAACCACCTTGCAGGGAACTGCGGTGGCATTCTCGGGACAGCCCTCAATACAGAACACATCATGCGTATGGTTAACGGGATCCCAATTAAGGTAAGTAATATTATGGATCGTCGTGCCGATGGTTTGGTCGTACTCAAAAACAACGGTCGACCAATCTCTTACGCCCTCATAACCGGGCAACGCATCGGAAGGAATGGTGGCCAGTTTAGCAAGCTCTTCTTCCGTGGCGATCAGATGGCCGTAGATATCTGTCAGAAAATCATATTTCACACCGGAGGTAATATCACCGGTTTTGTGGTTACCATATTGGATGGTAATAGAATGAGGAGCCATCTGACCCTTCAAAATATCAACAATTACGGGGAACCCGTCAAGTCCATGGCCCCAATCGTCATGATCAATGCTCTCATTCAACTTCAGGAGCATATCATTCAACTTAAGGTCCTTGAGCCCAACCTGCACATTAGTTTTCGTTTCAGTAACACTGGCAGCATCCTTGATTATTTCCAAGGTAGTAAGATCTGTAGTACCGTCTGCAGTAACGCGAGTCACGTTGGCGGCATAGATGTTGCTGAAATTACCAATGACATTTGCGTTGCCACGCTCTCTGTAAGTAGTAATAAGCGCTGCACAGTCACTGGCTTTATTTTTCATCTCAACATTGATAAAACCAATGTTATTCGCCGTAAACAGACAGTCGGAATTATTTTCCTTCGGGTCAATATCGCCAATCAACAGGCCACCGCCCTGGGCACTATCCGCATAGGCATGCAACTTAGAGTTTGCAATCAAAACATTTTCATAAATCATGGTGCCGCCGGCAGCCCAACGGGCACAAAATAGACCGGAGCCGTAATTCGTTGCCTCTGCCGGCCCAAGTACATCTATCGTACAATTCAATACCGCACAATTGCGAACCGTCAGATTTCTGGTACCGCCATTCTGATATCCAATCACAATGCCAACATTGGCCACATTGGTTTCGGAAACCACGCTGCAATTGATAGCCTTGACATTTTCCATTGTCAAAGCACCATTCTTTGCAACCGAGTTACAGGCAACGATTACTGCTTCGTTTGCTCCTCCGGTAGTAGAGCAATTCTCAAAGTTGACATTACGGATCGCACCGCCGACACCTTTAAAGAAACCAACGCTATCACGATAATTCGAAATAGTATGATTCAAGCCGTCGAAATCGGCAGCAAAAAACTTTCCTGCATCTTGGCCGACACCAATACTGGGGAAGTCCGCTGCAAAATCACCTTCATAGGTGGCAATATCTAAATCGTTCAGCATATAAACCGTATCCCCGGCCACAAACCGAGTATAGTTATTTGCTAAGTAAAGCAAATCCGAAAGCGTTGAAACGGTGAAGTTCACTGCATTGGCATTGCTGGTAACGTCTGTTACCGGAACAGCATCTGCAGGCGCTTCAGACTCTGCCACAGCCGGCAAAGCAACGGCGGTCAGCATGGAGAGGACCATCATTACTGCCATCAGAGCAGAAAGCACATTTTTTCTGTTCATAGGTTTTTCCTCCTAATCGAAATCACAGTATACTTCTTTATGAAGCATCAAACAGCCGCTGCAATGGCGGTGCCGGGCTTCGCCTGATTGAGCGTTGCATACTCGGCCCAACCCAGTTGGTGGCGGATCAGATAGGTCACATCTTTGGTATTCACGACATTTTCCTCATCGCCGTCTACGTTAGCAGCTCTTACGCTGAAGATCGCCACATCGTCGGCATCCAGAGTGCCGTCCAGAGCTTCAATGGTGAGCACCACATCCAACAGATCCACAACACCGCTGCGGTTTACATCGCCGGGAGTGCAGCCTGCATAGATCATCGCTGTATCTTCTGCGCCGAGGACCAACAGAGTGGTCACATCGGTCTCGTTACCGCCCACAGTGGCTTCCGTGAGGGTGGCCTTAATGGCGGTCAGCACATCGCTGTTCAGTTTTTCGGAGGTTTTGAAGTATACCGTCAGCCAGGTGCCTGCTGCCGTGACCGGCTTGGTATCGGTGGTATAGGCGGTAACGCTGGCTGTGCGGGTAATATCGTCGGCATTGGCTGCAGCGGTAATATGATCAGCTGCATCGACTTTGCCGACCCAGGTCAGCTGATCGCTGTTGTAGGTAAGATCCAATTGGAAACCGGACAGCTTCGTATTTTCATGGACCCCGATCTCCAAAGCAACCATTTCGCCGGCATCGTAAGCATCCTTGGAGAATGCGATGCTCAGCATGGCCGGCTTTTCGGAATCGGCATCATCGGTATACCAGCTGTTGGTACAAACGGCACAGTTATAATGGTTCTGCGCCAAATTAAAGTAATCGGCAGGGATATAGCCGTCGGGATCGATCACACCGGTACAGGAGATCGTCTCTGCGGTCTCCTCGCAGCCTGCCATGGTGCAGGTGACCTTGTGGTGGCGTCCGTCGATGGCTTCCACCGAGGTGGTATGCGCATTCAACACCAGATCTCCGCTGAAGGGCTCGGTCTCCCAGGCATAGTTATTGCCGTAGTCTACCGTACCATCCACACCCCAGTGGTGGGCTTTCAAAATCGCAAAGGTTCCTTCATCTGCCACCAGATGGCCGTTGATATCGGTGGGCAGGGCAATCACGGTACCCTCTGCATCGTTGAGATTAAAGGTGATCTTGTGAAGGGGCTGTGCGTTTTCCACATTGGTTGTAATAACAGGGTTCCCCTCTGCGTCAAAGCCCCAATCGTCGTAATCGTAACCCCACTGGTCTTTAACAGTGTTCATAGCAACCAGAACATCGGCTGGAGAAAGATCGGAAACAACCTTCGCAGGATCCGAAGCAGCAGTATAAGAACCTTTTGAATGATAGGTAATATTGGTAACACCGCCGTCCACCAGGTAGTTTTCAACTACAGTGTTGGCCGCCGTTACCGTTGTAAGAGAAACGATATCCATATCTGCCGTTGCACTGTTGCCGGGAGAGGAGGTCTTATTGCCAACCGAGAAAAGATTGTTGAGGTAATAAAATTCATAGCCGGTCATATAAGTGATGCTCTGAGCGGCGGTGGCACCGATCAGCTCACAATTGATGGCACCCACGTTATCGAACACCACTTC
Source organism: Clostridia bacterium (assembly GCA_017482195.1). Taxonomy (GTDB): domain Bacteria; phylum Bacillota; class Clostridia; order Oscillospirales; family QAKW01; genus QAKW01. The sequence continues at coordinate 27,105 of JAFUNM010000051.1, read as the reverse complement.
ATATGTATCGCGCATACGGCCGTAAAGCGACATATAAGTACCGTCGGTATAATTAATAACCTTACTGTCGAGGGACACACAGTTTTCAAAAGCGATCTTACCGCCGGAACGGTAAACACCGGTCCACAGACCGCAATCGCTCCAGCCGTTGCAGTCCATCAAGCTATTAATCACACTGCAATTGCGGAAGGTAATGTCAAAGTCGGTTCTTCGGTTATTGATATAGCCGGCGAAGAGACCGTGATAACCGTAAGTAAGGCCGGTCACTGCCCCATTGGAGGCAATGAAGGTGGTATTACGGAAATGAACATTGTCAAAAATACAGTCTGCCTCAATTGCCCGCACTAAAATACCGTCCGTTGCCTGCGCCGGCTGTACATAAGCACCGTCGATGATCAGGTTTTTGATGGTCTTGCCGTAGTAACGGTCGGCAAAGATCGCATGATCGTCATTATATCCATAGATGGTATGACCCTGGCCGTCCAGGCTGGCATAGGTTCTGCGGATGGACGTGAAATCATCGGCAAAGGTACCGCCGTATGCGGCGATATCAATATCCTTTGTCAAATAAACCGTATCCTCAGCCGTCACTGCAGTCGGATTGTTTCCCCACCAAATAAGATCGGCAACCGAGGACAGGGCGTATCCGGTCACTGCATCCGACGAGGTTGCGGTCTGAATCGAGGGCAGATCGGTCTTCTCCCCTGCAGCCACCGCGGGCATCGCAATAACAGCCATCATAGAGATGACCATCATCACAGCCAGTAAAGCGGAAAGTACATTCTTTCTCTTCAAGGTTCATTACCTCCTAATAATGGTTTCCGTTTATTGAAAGTGCATGTTCTGCACCTGCAACAACATGTCTGATCCATTGGAAAAAGGAGAAAAGGATCCCTTTTCCCGAGAATTTTCCAATTTAAATATAATCAGTATCTATATTGTAGCATCATTTGTTTGCAATTTGCATAGCCTAATGTTGTTTTTATCAAACACTTTGTGACTTTCTTGACTCCTCGTCCTCTAAAACCTTATAGGCCACTTTCCCCACCAAAGTCTTGGGCAGTTCCCCTCGGAATTCCAATTTCCGAGGGCAGGCATAACGGGCGATATAGGTTTTGCAGTAGGCCAGCAATTCTTCTTTCAGGGTCTCATCGGGGGAAACGCCGCCTTTGGGAACAATAAAGGCCTTTACCAACTGTCCCCGATACGGATCGGGGATCCCGATCACGCAGCTGATCTGCACCTTGGGGTGCCCGTCCAATACATTCTCGATCTGAGAAGGATAGACATTATATCCATTGGTGACGATCACCCGCTTGAGCCGCTGACGGAAGTAGATAAATCCGTCGGCATCCATAAGGCCCAAATCCCCGGTGTGGAGCCATTTCCGGCCGTCTGCATGGATTTGGAGCGCCTCTGCTGTTTCCTCGGGACGGCCGTAGTATTCCAGCATCACGGTGGGGCCGGTCAGGCAGATCTCTCCTTCTTCTCCATAGGGCACTTCCTCGGTGGTGCCGACCTTGCAAATCTTATAGTCCATATCGGGATAGGGCAGGCCGATGCTGCCCTCTCGTTCTTCTCCGTCCGGTGTCAGGCAGCTGGCAGTGACACACACCGTGGTACCGTAGCCCTCCCGAATGGGCACCGAAGAGCCCCGCTCCGCCAAAAAGCGATCCATTTTGCGCTTAAGCTCTACCGAGAGACTATCCCCCCCGGAAAAGACCCCCAAAAGACCGGAAAGATCAGCCTTGTCCATGTAATTTGTGCGCGTTAACGCCTCATAAAGAGCGGGGACCCCTGCAATATAATTAGGCTTTTCCTTTTTGATCAGGGCTGCATATTCCTTCACATTAAAGCGGGGTACTAAGATCGAACAGGCCCCCGCCGCAAGAACAGTATGAACGCAAACGCCTAAGCCGAAGCCGTGGAACATGGGCATGGCCGCCAGCATCCGCTTGCCGGCCACCGGACGGTTACACATGGCCTCCGTCTGGAGCGCCGGGGCATTAAAATTTCCGTTGGAGAGCAAAATCCCCTTATTGACACCGGTGGTGCCGCCGGAAAAGAGGAGCACCGCCCCCTCTTCGGCGGTCATGGCTTCTTTATGATCCTCTTCCCCGCCCAGGGCCAGAAAATCCTTCCAGAGAAGGAGATTTTCACCCGGCTGCAGGGACGGAAAATTCCCCTTGATCGTCAGCCGATAGCCGATTTTTTTGATGCCTGTTAAGGCATCGTCAATATCTGTAATAATAAGATGCTCAAGAGGGTATTCTGTCTGCACCTTCATCAGCTTTTCATAAAATTGATGCAGGGTCACCAAGGTCCTGCTTTCCACCTCCGAAAGAAAGAAAACGATCTCCTTTTCCGCCGAAAGAGGATGGATCAGAGAGACCACCGCCCCCAATTCATTGAGGGCATACAGGCAATAGACCGTCTGCGGCACATTGGGCAGACACAACGTTACCCGATCCCCCTTGCGGATGCCAAGGCCCCGAAAGGCGCGGGCGGTTTCCTTGATCCGTCGGGCAAGATCGGCATAAGAAACCGTTTTTCCCATAAAGGAAAGAGCAGCCCAACGGGGGTGTTTTGCCGCCGTTCCAAGCACCGCATCGCTCATGGAGCCGGCGGGATATTCAAGATGATGGGGTACAGAGCCGTAGTGCTCCAGCCAGGGTCTTTTCATGCGATTCTTCCTTTGTGTATATAATCATTCATAGTCTACCATTTTTTCGTATAAATTGCAATCAGTTTCTATTGACGGCGCACGGCCAAAAAGATTATAATACAGTCATAGGAGTGATGATTATGGCAAACATTTATCGATCTGCCGATGAGCTGATCGGCAATACCCCTCTTCTGGAGCTGACCCGCCTTTGTCTGCCCGCAAGAGTTTTAGTAAAATTAGAATCCTTCAATCCCGGCGGCTCTGCCAAGGATCGGGTAGCAAAAGCCATGATCGAGGCCGCCGAAAAAGAGGGGCAATTAAAACCCGGCTCCGTCATCATCGAGCCCACCTCCGGCAACACCGGCATCGGCCTTGCGGCGGTGGCGGCCGCCAAAGGATATCGGGTCATTATCGTGATGCCCGATACCATGTCTGCCGAGCGGCGGATGCTGATCGCCGCCTACGGTGCGGAATTGGTATTGACCGACGGCGCTTTGGGTATGAAGGGCGCCATCGCCAAAGCGGAAGAGCTGTCCGGAAAGATCCCCGGCAGCTTTATCCCCGATCAGTTCAGCAACCCCGCGAACTCCGCTGCTCATCGGGACACCACCGGCCCTGAAATCTGGCGGGACACCGACGGCGCGATCGACTGGTTTGTAGCAGGAGTCGGCACCGGCGGTACCATCACCGGTGTGGGAGAATACCTGAAAAGTCAAAACCCCGCTTTGAAAGTAGCCGCCGTAGAGCCTGCCGGCTCAGCGGTGCTCTCCGGCGAAGAGGCCGGCGTCCACGGATTGCAGGGCATCGGCGCAGGGTTTGTTCCCGCGATCCTGAATACCCAGATCTATGATGAGATCATCAAGGTCACCGAGGAAGAAGCCTATGCAGCCGGACGATTGCTGGGGCAAAAGGAAGGACTTTTAGCAGGGATTTCCTCGGGTGCGGCGCTCCATGCCGCCATCATGCTGGCCGAGCGGCCGGAAAACGCAGGAAAGACCATTGTTGCTCTGCTGCCGGACACCGGCGACCGCTACCTCTCTACTCCCCTATTTAAATATGTAAAAACGGCGTCCCGCAGGACGCCGTTTTTTAATTGAATTGAACAAAAGTATAGCTTTCCAGGATCCGGATATATTCGGAGAGGCGCTCATAAAGGGGGTGCGCCTCCTCGCCGAAGTATGCCTCCACCTTTTCACCCAGAGCGATGATATCGGTCTTACCGTCGATCAGCGGCCAGATAAAGCTGCCCATCTTGTCCAGATGGATATAGGTGATCTTGGGCTTTTTCAGCAATTTCTGCGCCACTCGGTTGAAAACACCTTTGTTTTCGATTTCCAGCGTTACAACGCCCTCTTCGTCCGTTGTCCAGCGGATGTCCGGACGGCGGCAGGGCTTACGCTCCAAATAGTTTTCTTTTTTCATCTTACTTGCTGCGTTTCTTCCAAACGGTAAATTTCAGAAGGGTCAGAATGATGATCGCAAACAGCACCAGACCGCCGATATCGGAAACGATCGCGGGGATCCCCAGCCTGGCGGAAAGATCCAGAGCGGAATTCACACCAAAGACTGCCAACAACGCCAGCAGGATGCCCACCAGGCCTTCACCTGCGATCATCCCGGAGCAAAAGAGGATACCGTCGTTGACAATGGCTTCCTTCTCTTCTTCCTTCTTCTTCATCTTATCAAATACCAACCGAATGAGGCCGCCTACCATAATGCAGGCATTGAGCTGCACCGGAAGATAGATACCGATAGCGAAGGGCAGAACCGGAATGCCGATCAGCTCGACCACGACCGCGATAAACACGCCGGTAAACACCAAAGCCCAGGGCAGGTCGCCGCCCATAACGCCTTCCACGATCAGCTTCATCAGGGTCGCCTGAGGAGCGCCCAGCTCGTCGGAGCCAAAGCCCCAGGCGCTGTCCAGCAGATAAAGGGTGCCGCCGATGGCAAAGGCAGAGACCACCACGCCGATGATCTCGGCGATCTGCTGCTTTTTAGGTGTCGCGCCCAGTAGATAGCCCGTCTTGAGATCCTGAGAGGTATCGCCGGCGATGGCGGAAACGATGCAGATGATGGAACCGATGGCAATCGCGCTGCTCATGCCGGTCATACCGTTGCTGCCGGTCACCTTTAAAATGAGGGTGGCGATCAGCAACGTTGCAATGGCCATGCCGGAAACAGGGTTATTGCTGCTGCCTACCAGACCCACCATACGGGAGGAAACGGTGGCAAAGAAAAAGCCGAAAATAACAACAATAACAGCACCCAGCAGAGATACGGGGATCGCGGGAACCAGCCAGACCAGCAGGGTCAGGATCAGAATGGCAATCAAAACGATCTTGATGCTGATATCCTTTTCCGTGCGCAAAGCAGAGGAAGCACCTGCTCCCTTCATGCTCTTCATGGCACCGCCGAAGGTTTTGACGATCAGGGGCATGGACTTGATCAGGCTGATGATCCCGCCCGCCGCCAGGGCACCGGCACCGATATAACGGATATAGGTGCTCCAAATGGCGGAAGCGCCGCCCTCGGCAAAGATGGTGCTGATAGAGTCGGTACCGGGATACAGAACGATATCCGCGCCGAACATTACGATCAGCGGAATAAGAACCAGCCAGCTGAGAACACCGCCCGCAAACATATAAGAGGAAATACGGGCGCCGCAGATATAACCAACACTCATAACAGCGGGATAGATCTGGGTGCCGATCTCACCGGCATAGCCCTTGACTCTGCCGGAGACCTCGCCGGAAACCAGCTTGAGACCGTCAATAATAAACTTGAAGAGTGCGGCAAAGCCCATGCCGGCAAAGACGGTGGAGGCATTGGCGCCGCCCTTCTCGCCGGCCAACAGTACTTCTGCACAGGCCTTGCCTTCGGGATAGGGCAGAGTGCCGTGCTCTTTCACAATGAGCGCATTGCGTAAAGGCACCATAAAGAATACACCCAGCAGACCGCCCAGCAGAGCGATCAGAGTGATCTCCAGAATATCCGGCTTGTCCATCTTGCCTTCTGCCGCCCAAAGGAAGAGCGCAGGCAGGGTGAAGATGGCACCGGCCGCCAAAGACTCACCGGCAGAGCCGGCAGTCTGCACGATATTGCTTTCCAGAATGGAGTTTTTCCGCATAGCAATGCGGATCACACCCATTGCAATAACAGCCGCGGGGATCGAGGCCGAAACGGTCATGCCCACCCGAAGTCCCAGATACGCATTGGCTGCGCCGAATACAACTGCCAGAATGATGCCCATTACAATAGAGGTTACGGTCAGCTCCGGGGTCACCTTCTCGGCAGGAATATAAGGCTTAAAGCTGTTCTTATTTTCCATAAGATTCTCCTATCTGCCGCGTTGCCGCGGCGTCTTTTTAGCAATCTAAAGCATTATACCATGAGTACAGAATAAAAGCAAGTCGGTTTTCATCGGCTTGCTTTTAATAATTTTACCAACAATCCGTAGAGCTGCTCGGTAGAGGAGATGCTCAGCCGCTCATGGACGGTGTGGACATCATAAAGCTGAGGACCGATGGCAATGCAATCCAGACCTTCAATGCCGGCAGAAAAAACGCCGCACTCCAGGCCTGCATGGATAGCCTCCACCTTTACCTCGGAGCCAAACTGCTCTCTATAGAGCTCTTTATAAAGACGCTGCAAAGAGGAATTTTCCTTAAACTCCCAGGGCGGATAATGTCCGAAGGTGCGGATCCACTCCGGCTGAAAATAGGTTTTCATTTCCTCCTCCAGAGCAGCAAGCGCCGCCTCCTTATTGCTGCGCAATGCAAAATGCAGGAACAGTGCATCCTCCTTCGTGGCCAGGATGCCCAGATTCAAAGAGGTCTCTACCAAGCCCTCAATGGCTCGGCTCATGGCCACCACTCCGTCAGGCGGAGTCGTCAATGCTCCAACCAAAAGAGCTCTTGTTTCGGCAGTAAGCACCTCATAGGGCTCCACCGAACCGTACACGACGGAAAGGGTTAGTTCCGGCTCCTGCTGCCGATACTCCTCCAATAATTCGCGAACGGTTTCCAACTCCCGCTCAAAAACATTCGGTGCCGTTACACACAGCTCCATACAGCAATGATTCGGAATAGCGTTGGCTTTATCACCGCTGTTGACGGAGATCACATCCGCCTCGGTGCACCGAAGGATCGCGCCGCCCAACCGTGCGGCATTGATCCGTCCTTTATGGATCTCCACACCGGAATGACCGCCCAAAAGACCCTTGACCGTAAGGATCACCTTCGCCCCCACCTTCTTCTCTCGGGCAATGGGGAGCTGTACCTGGAAATCGCTGCCGCCGGCACAGGAAACGGTGAGAACATCGATCTCCTCCGCGTCCAGATTGATCATTTTCTTCGCTTTCAAAAGGCTGAAATCCAGCCGGCCGGCACCGATCATGCCGATCTCCTCATCGGTGGTAAAGACTGCCTCGATGGCAGGATGCTCCAGCGTCTTATCCTCCAGAATAGCCAGCACCATAGCAACGGCAATGCCGTTGTCGGCGCCCAGAGTCGTGCCGCGGGCTTTGACAAAATCCCCCTCCACATAAAGGTCTAAACCCTCTTTGAGAAAATCGATCCTGCAATCCTCGGTTTTCTGGCAGACCATATCCAAATGCCCCTGCAAAAGGATAGGCTCTGCGCTCTCATAACCGGGCGCGGCATCCTTATATATAATGACATTATTCGCCTTGTCCCGCACTGCTTTCAAGCCGTTCTTTTCGGCAAAGGCCATACAGTAAGCGGCGATCGGCTCCATATGCTCCGAGCCGTGGGGAATGGCGCAGATCTCTTCAAAATAACAAAATACTCTTTCAGGTTTTAAGCCGTTCAGTTTCAACATGTTCTTCCTCCCCAAACAGATTACCGATAGTATACCATAAATCGGTGCTTTTTTGCAAGGCTTGTTCATAGGATGTTAGTAAGTGAGGTGTTCAAAAATGAAAAAGATATTACTTTCTGCAGGTGAGAACGAGCCGGTACGGTATCTGGCGGCTCTGCAGGCAGCGGGTGCCCAGGGATTCAAATGGCGGGAAGGCATGAGCCCTTCCGGCTTTGACGGATTGATCCTCTGCGGCGGCGGCGATCCGGAGCCCGCCCTTTTTGGGGAGGAAAATAACGGCAGCTACGGCATCAGCGAGGAGCGGGATGCACAGGATCTCTGGCTGATCCATCAGTTTTTACGGATCCAAAAACCGATCCTTGGGATCTGCCGGGGACATCAGCTCTTAAACGTGGCCTTTGGCGGCAGCCTGATCCAGCATCTGCCCACCGTCAATGAACATATGGGGCTTGGCGGCGATCTCTGGCACGACATTCATATCCACGGCTTTCTCCGCCCTCTCTACGGCCGCAAAATGACCGTCAACAGCTGCCACCATCAAGGGCTTGCCCGCATGGGACGCGGTCTATCCCCCATCGCCCATACCCCCGACGGGGTCGTGGAGGCCATCGCCCACGAACGCCTGCCGGTCTATGGTCTGCAGTTCCATCCCGAACGGATGGAAAAAGGCAATCGTCTCTTTGAATGGTGGCTGCAACAATAAAAAAGCAAGACGCACGGTCTTGCTTTTTTACTTTATCGAAAGGTCCTTTTTGTCTTATAAAATATTAATTTGACACATCTTCATGGTTGTCAGCGCTGCCGCATGGCTTTCGGGGGTTACCCCTGCACAGCAGGTGCTGTCTACAAAGATCTCTTTTTCGGGAAAATGAGCCTTCAGCAGCAAAGCATTGGAGACCACACAGATATCGGTGCAAAGACCGATCAACTGGATGCTGAAATCCTCTCCGCCTGCGGCGGACAGGATCCGTTCCGGCAGTTCGGTGGAGCCGAAGGTGGATTTTTCCACCATGCGGCAGGGTCTGCCCTTGAGGGCGGCGGCAATTCGCTCATGGAGCAACCAACCGTCGGTTCCTTTAATGCAATGAGGCACCGGTAGTTTTTTGCCCTCGGCACTCTCCAGATAGTTTTCAGAATGGGTATCAAAGGTCACAAAAAGATCGCCGTTAAAATGCTCGATCTTTTCAGCAACATTTTCCAGAACGGCCACCGCCTCGGGGGTACCCAGAGCGCCGTCTACAAAATCCTTTTGCATATCCACCACAACTAAAAACCGTTTCATTTGATCTTTTCTCCCCTTTCTTTCATATAATTAAGAACAGTATACGCTTTCTGCGCCCGAAAGTCAATTTTTGCTCCTGTTGGCAGGATTTATGAATTGACAGAAGCAGGTCCTTTTGGTATACCTGGAATAGGGAGGCCACCCTGAAAAGGAGTTGATACAACATGAGATTAAAGAGAATGTCTGCAATTCTTTGCGCCGTTCTTTGTGTTTTTTGGCTGCTGCCCCAAGGGGCGCATGCCGCAAGACCGGAAAGTGCCACCGCCGAAGAGTGGGAGGTACTGAAACGAACCAACCGGGAGCGTGCCGCCAACGGCCTGGAGTCCCTGACCATCTTTCCTGCTTTGCAGGATGCAGCCGGCATCCGGGCGGTGGAGACCGAAACACAGTTTTCCCACACCCGTCCCAACGGCACCGACTGTTTTACCGCCATCAAAGAGGCGGGGATCCAATACCGCAGCGCCGCTGAAAACATTGCCGCAGGGCAAACGACCCCTGCTCAGGCAGTCAACGGCTGGATGAACAGTGAAGGACATCGCCGCAATATTCTGACCGCCGGGTTCAGCCATTTGGGCACCGGCCATTCCCACAATCGCACCAACAATTGGGTACAGCTGTTTGTGGGCGGTTGTACCACCACCGCCATTCGGATAGAGGGAAAGCAGCCGCAATTTGATGCTGCCGGGACCCTTTTATCCAAAGGCAGCGTGTTGGCCGTAGACTGCGACCTGCACGGCACCGCCTATCTTCCTCTGGAAAATGCCGATTATACCCATAACGGAAATACCTTTACGGTAAATTACAACGGTTTTTCCGCCACCCTTCCCTCTGACTCGGGCTTTTCGGATGTTTCGTCCGATGCCTGGTATGCCGATGAGATCCACTATGTAACACAGCAGGGGTTGATGAACGGTGTAGGGAACGGCCGCTTTGATCCTGACGGCGCCATGTCCCGGGCCATGGTGGTCACTGTACTGCACCGCATGGAGGGTACCCCTGCCGCCGGCTCTGCCGGCTTTGACGATGTGCCTGCCGGCACCTGGTACACCGCCGCGGTAAACTGGGCCGCGGAAAACGGCATTGTCAACGGAATCGGAAACGATCTGTTTTCTCCGGACCGTTCCATCACCCGTCAGGAATTTGTGACCATCCTTTACCGCTACGCACAGAAAACAGAGGCCGATACCTCCACCTTACAAAATCTTCATACTTTTTCCGATGCCGATCAGGTAGCGGACTGGGGTAAGACGGCAATGCGATGGGCCATTGCCAAGGGCATCATTGAAGGGATCCGCGAAGGCAGCAGTACCCGGCTTGATCCGGAGGGCAATGCGACCCGAGCACAGTCTGCCGCGATCCTAATGCGTTATAAAAACACTCTATAAGAAAAATGCGTGCAACAATGTTGCACGCATTTTTTAATGATGGTAATTCCTCATCACGTTACTGTATTCCTTATAGAGGTCCTGATAATGCCGATACTGCGACTTGGTCAGTCTCCCCTCTCGGTAATAGGCCTCGCTCTTCTCTCCCAGCATTTTGCGACAGGAATGCGCCTGATCTTTATAATTATTGGAAAGAAAATTTTTCAACTCCGCCAAGATAAAGTCCAGCTCTTTTTGCTCTTTGGATTTAAAAAACAGCATTATTTGTTTCTCTCTTTCGTCGGCATAGCTGCACCGTCTCCGGGGGTCATGGCCGTCACTTTTCCGCCCTTTCCCAGGGTGATCAGCTCATACTCCGAAGAGCCGATGCCGATCTTCTCAGCATGAGCCACGCAGGTGCGCCAATCGGTATCGGGGTGATTCAACTGAAAGCGGTCGGTCTCACAGTCCTGGTGATGATGGCCGATGCAGCTATTGGCCAGAACCGGCTGGGTATTGCAAAGATCGGCGCAGGCCATATCCAGCGCCACCGGATCAAAGGAGGCCAGCATCCCCACATTGGGGATGATCGGCGCATCGTTCTCCGAATGGCAGTCACAGTTGGGAGAAACATCACAGATCAGAGAAATGTGAAAGTGAGGTCTGCCTGCCAGCACCGCCTTGGAGTACTCTGCCATCTTGATATTCAGCATCTCGCAGGAGCTGTCGTTAGGCGAAAAGATGGCATCGGTGGGACAGATCGCAATACAACGGCCGCAGCCGACACATTTATGATAGTCGATGGCCGCCTTACCGTCGGCAAACTGCGGAGCATCATGGGCACAGATGCGGGAGCAGGCCTTACAGCCGATACACTTATCCCGGATAACCTTGGGCTTTCCGTCGCTGTGCATTTCCATTTTGCCGGCCCGAGAGCCGCAGCCCATCCCGATATTCTTCAAGGCACCGCCGAAGCCGGCCATCTCATGGCCTTTAAAGTGATTGAGAGAGATAAAGACATCTGCATCCATCACCGCCCGACCGATCTTGGCAGACTTAAGATACTCGCCCTCCACCGGTACCTCCACCTCGTCGGTACCCTTCAATCCGTCGCCGATGATCACCTGACAACCGGTGGTCATGGGAGAAAAGCCGTTAGCATAGGCGGTCTCCAGATGATCCAGCGCATTTTTGCGACTGCCCACGTAGAGGGTATTGCAATCAGTAAGGAACGGTTTGCCGCCCAGCTCCTTTACAAGATCTGCCACTACTCTGGCATAATTGGGACGCAAAAAGGCCAGATTGCCGTATTCGCCGAAATGCAGCTTAATAGCTGTAAATTTATTGTTAAAATCAATATTTTCTATACCGGCAGTAATACATAGCCGATGTAATTTCTGCAACAGATTTTCCCGATGATCTGCCCGAAAGTCAGTGAAATATACTTTAGAAGGGGCCATACTCATTCTCCTTTTTCTTCGGATAAAAATATTTTATCATAAAAATCTTTGCAAAACAAGATTCGTGATATATAATAAGTAAAAAGATTGGAGGCTTTCAAATGGATTATCGAATAGAACACGACTCCATGGGCGAGATCAAGGTGGACGCATCCCGGAAATGGGGCGCTCAGACCCAGCGCAGTCTGGAAAACTTTAAAATCGGCACCGAGCGGATGCCCGAGGAGATCGTTTCTGCCTTTGCGATCTTAAAAAAAGCCTGCGCCGCCGTCAACGGCGCGCTGGGCAAGCTAACTCCGGAACAAACAACTGCCATTGAAACGGCCTGCGATATGGTGATCGCCGGCGTATACCGTGAGGAATTTCCCCTGGTAGTCTGGCAGACCGGCAGCGGCACCCAGAGCAATATGAATATGAATGAGGTGCTGGCGCACCTGGCTGAAGAAGCCGGCTGCAAGGTACACCCCAACGACCATGTGAATATGTCCCAAAGCTCCAACGATACCTTCCCCTCTGCCATGAGCATCGCCGCTGCGCTTGCTATCAAGACACGGCTCCTGCCGGCGATTACCCGGATGGAAACCGAGCTTGTCCGTTTGGAAAAGGAAAACGAGGGTATTATCAAGATCGGACGGACCCATCTGCAGGATGCTACGCCCCTGCGTTTCTCCCAGGAGATCAGCGGCTGGCGGGCCATGCTCACTGAAAATAAAAAAATGCTGAAGGCGGCATTGCCCGCCCTCTCTCAACTGGCCATCGGCGGCACTGCGGTAGGTACCGGATTGAATGCTCCCAAGGACTTTGACCAACGAGTAGCGCAAAAACTCAGCGCCGAGACCGGTGTGGACTTCACCCCCGATCCCAATAAATTCCATGCCCTGACCTCCAAGGATGCCTTCGTCTTTGCCCATGGAGCCATGAAGGCGCTGGCGGCAAACCTGATGAAGATCGTCAACGACATCCGCTGGCTGGCAAGCGGCCCCCGCTGCGGACTCGGAGAGATCACTATTCCCGAAAACGAGCCGGGCAGTTCCATTATGCCGGGCAAGGTCAACCCCACCCAATGTGAGGCCGTCACCATGGTGGCAGTACAGGTAATGGGCAATGATACGACGGTAGGCATCGCCGCCTCTCAGGGAAACTTTCAACTGAATGTTTTCATGCCGGTCTGCGCCTATAATTTCCTGCAATCGGCGCGGCTCTTGACCGATTGCATCGCCTCCTTCACCGATCATTGCCTAAAGGGCCTTAAGGCCAACCCCCAAAGAATGCAGCAGCATCTCACCCACTCCCTGATGCTGGTCACCTGCCTTTCTCCAAAAATCGGCTATGAGGCAGCCGCCGAAATCGCTAAGACCGCCCATAAAAAGGGTCTCACCCTTAAAGAAGCTGCGGTTCAAAGCGGAAAACTCACCGAGGAAGAATTTGACACCTTGGTAGATCCTGAAAAGATGGTATAAAAAATGCGTTTATTCTGTATTGGAGATATCGTCTCCGAAGCCGGCCGGATCGCACTGCAAAAGCGTCTTGCGGGCCTCAAACAAAAATATCACCCCGATGCGATCATCATAAACGGTGAAAACGGTGCCATCGGCAACGGGATCGACCGTCAAACGGCGGAAGAGCTCTTCTCCTTGGGTGCCGACGTTATCACCGGCGGAAACCATTCCTTCCAGCGCAAAGAGGCCAAAGGGCTTCACGAAGAGACCGAATGTCTCCTGCGCCCCGCCAACTGGCTGGGGGATCCCTTCGGGCGGGGAGAATGCCGCCTGGATATGGGGGCCTATGATCTGCGGGTCATCTCCCTGCAGGGCACTCTTTATATGAGCAACTGTGAAAACCCCTTTACGGTATTGGATCGGCTGCTGGCTGACAGTACGCCCAGAGACCTTACGATTATTGATTTTCACGCCGAAGCCACCTCCGAAAAACAGGCGCTGGCAAGATATGCCGACGGCCGGGCCGCCTTGGTTTTCGGCACCCACACCCATGTGCAGACCAACGATGCCGTTATTTTACCAAAAGGCACCGGGTATCTCACCGACCTTGGAATGTGCGGCTCCCAACACAGCATTTTAGGCAAAGGTCTTGAGCCTTGTATTCACAATTTTTTGGATCCCGAAAACCGTATGAAGATCACCGACGGGGAGGCGCCCTACATGATCAACGGTCTTTTGGCAGAAATCGACGAAAAAAACAAACGCTGTATTTCTCTTGAACTGATAAATATCAAGGAAATCAATTGACAAATCCATCGGATTGTGCTAAACTTTCAAAGTGCCGCCGGTGTGGCGGAACTGGCAGACGCCCGGGACTTAAAATCCCGTGGGTAGTGATACCCGTACCGGTTCGATCCCGGTCACCGGCACCAAATAAAAAAGCACCCCTTGCGGGTGCTTTTTTATTTAAGTTCAAAAGGCGGAATAAAGCACTCTTTCGCCGTCTCCCCCTCTTGGATATAGGCATACTTGAAGTTTAAGCTGCGGGCATAGTTGACTACTGTTTGATATGTCGCCCGCTCTAGCGGATACTGCAATTCCGGCGGCAGATCCTCCCCCACCGGGGTGTATTGATTCATCAGGCTGACGATGATCCCATCTCCAAAGGTCTCTTTGAGATATTTTAAGTTCATCATCGCCTCATGCTCCATGCCGGGCAGCACTAAAAGGCGTACCACTACGCCTTTTTTGAGCATCCCGCTCCCATCAAAGCAGAGCGCGCCGGCCGTTTCCGCCATTTTTTTGAGAGCGGCTTTTGCCACCTCCGGATAGTCCGATGCCTTGCTGTAGCGAGCCGCCGAATTCCCATCTGCATATTTGAGATCGGTGAGATAAATATCCACCGTTTCTTTCAGAAATTCGATGACCTCTTCCCGCTCATAGCCGCCGGTATTATAAACGATCGGCAGCTTTCCGCCCGCGCTCCGATAAAGGCTTACGGTTTCGGCAATAGGCAGAGAAAAATGGGTGGGTGTTACTAAATTGATATTATGAGCCCCCTCCCGTTCCAGACGGAGAAAGATCTCTTTCAGCACCTCGGGGGTTACGGTCTTTCCCACTCCGTCACGGCTGATCTGACGATTTTGGCAGTAGACACAACCCAAATTGCAGCCGGAAAAAAAGACGGTTCCGCTGCCCCGCTCGCCGGAAATGGGCGGTTCCTCCCAGAAATGCAGCGCCGCCCGGGCGAGCTTCATCTGATGGGTGGAGCGGCAGAGCCCTGTGTTCTCAGTGCGGTCTGCTCCGCAAAGTCTTGGGCAAAGATTACAGTTTCTTAAAGTCAGCGTCTGCATTTTTTCAATCCCCACTCTGCCGCTTGCCAGAAGTATTTCTGGATCAGGTACAAAGCAAAGCTGGCAACGGTAATGGCCGAAAGGGTCAAAAGGTTCACCCAGATCACAGACATTCTGCCCTGCAGGGTCGGGATCAGCAGACTGCCCAACCATTCCTGCAGACAATAAAACTCCAATGAAAACAGACCGAAAAAGGAGAAGAAACGGATGATCCCTTTTCCGATCCGCGTTGCGCTGATCCGATCCAGAAGCTTTGCAAAAAGAAAAGAGACCGAAACAGCCAACAGCAGGGGCGGGAGAAAGCAGTTGGAGGCGGGTACGATCAGGTAAGCGCCCTTGACACCCACCAAATAGGAAAGATATAAGCCAAATACCAAAAGGAAACCCAAGCAACCCCAGGTGCTCTTTTTGAAAACGACGGTTTTATGCTGCGTCATCCAGCCAATCAGAATCCCGATCAGAAAAATGGGAATGCGATTGGTAAAACCATAAGCATCGTACCGAATGACACCTAAAAGGGAGATCCAGAACCAAAGCGCCAATGCCCCTGTCGTAAAGGCGATCTTATCTCCCGCCCGCTCAAAGAGTTTATAGTAGAAGGGAAACAGCAGATAAAGGATGCAGATGGCCGGCACAAACCAGAGAAACGCATAGATATCCTTCGTATAAAAAGAGTAGCCGGAAAGATCCTGCCAAAGGCGGGTCAGCGTCCAATCCTCCATGAAAAAACGCAACAGCCCCACAGCCAGCACCGGGATCAGCAAACGCTTGATCCGCCTCCAATAAAAGGACAGCAAACCTCCCTTGCGTATGGCATAGGTCAGTCCCAGTCCCGAAAGCATAAAAAAGATATCCACGCCGAAAAAGCCGATCTTCTTGCCGAAGGACTCGAAAATGCCCACCACCGGTACCGCACCGGCGACCGGCTGCCATTCATGAAAGATCACAATGCACAGCGCGGCAAGGCCCATAACGGCTCCTTTATATTTACTCAGTAATCGAAGTGTGTTTTTTTCCATATTTTACCTTCAAATTTAAAAGCAATACTCCTGCCAATACCAGAAGAATCCCGATAAAGCTCGTGAATGAAGGGATCTCCTGAAATACGACCGCGCCCAGCAGAGTGGCTACTACCGGCTCCAGAGACGCCATCACTGAGGCCTTTCCTGCCTCCAGTCCCGAAAGACCCAACGTGTAAAAGGCATAGGGCAAAATGGCAGTCACCGTACCCATCAGCAGTACCAGTCCCCAGCCCAAAGGGCCTGCCGCCTGTACCTTGGAAACGGTGCCCGGCAGATCGGAAAAGGGCAGCACACCCAAGAGAGAAAACCAAAAGGTATACACCAAAATGGTAAAGGAATGATAGCCTCGATCCATGGCACAGCGGCTGAAAATACTATATAGCGCATAGCCGACGGCAGAAAGAATGCCGGTCAGTAAAGCAACCGGCGGAATGGAGCCGCCCTGCAGATCGCTGACCAATACACACCCTAAAAAAGCAACCGCACAGGCCGCCGCCTTCATCCAGGTGATCCGTTCCTTAAACAGAACCGCCGAAAGCAGCACCACGATTACCGGTGCCGAATAAAGCAGTACTGCCGCCACCCCCATAGAGGTAGCAGAGATGGTGCGAAAATAGCAATAATTAAACATGGCAATGGAAATGACCCCGGTGCCGAAAAAACACCAAAGATCCTTCCATTTCACCCGGAAAGCATCGGGCCTGAGGAAACCGATCACCGCCGGCAGCACCATCGCCGCCACCAGTACCCGGAGCGCCACCACATCCATGGAGCCGAGTCCAAGGCGATCAAAATAGCGGACAAACAGACCCATCGTTCCCCAAAAGGATGCGGCGAACAGTACATATATGGTTGCTAAGGTTTTATTCTTCATTTCACATTCCCTTTTTCAGTGAAAGACACACGACGGTCTCCACATGATGCGTCCTTGGAAATAAATCCACCGGCGTAACACTTTTAATTTCAAAATCCTCCGTCAAGATCTTCAGATCCCTTGCCAGGGTGGCCGAATTGCAGGAAACATAGACCAATTTCTCCGGGGCCATTTTACGGATAGCCTTCAAAGTAATGCCGTCACAGCCCTTGCGTGGCGGATCCACAATAATACAATCAAACTGCTTGCCCTCTTCGGCAAAACGGGCGGCAGCCTCCTTGGCATCGGCACAGAAAAACTGCGCGTTGGCGATCCCGTTTAAACGGGCGTTTTCCTTTGCGTTTTCAATGGCTTCGGGCACGATCTCTACCCCAACCAATTCTTTGATCTGTTCTGCCATGGAGAGACCGATGGTGCCGATCCCGCAATAGAGATCCAAAAGGCGCTCGGTTCCCTTCAGCTCCGCCAGCTCTGCTACCTTACGGTAGAGCACCTCTGTCTGGCGGTGGTTGACCTGATAAAAGGCTTTCGGGGCGATCCGGTATCGCTTGCCCAAAAGAATATCCTCAATATATCCGTCGCCCAGCACCGTTTCGGTCACTTTGCCCAGCACCACATTGGTATTGCGGTCGTTATAATTGATACAAACGGTCTTGACCTGGGGAAACGCAGCGGCGATCTCTCGTGCATAGGCCTGCTTTTCGGCAAAATCCCTGCCATTGATCACCAGACATACCAGAACCTGATCAGTGCCCTCCCCCTGCCTCAAATAAAGATGCCGGACAACGCCGGTATACTCCTGCTCCTCATAGGCGGGAATCCCTTTCTTCTTCATAAAGGAAAGCGTCCATTCCAAAAGATCATTAAAAAGCGTCGGCTGAATAGCACAGGGCGCACCGGTCACCACCCCGTGGCTGCCGGCCGCATAAAATCCCCCTCGGGGCTCCCCTTTTATCTGCCGGATAGGGAATTGTGCCTTATTACGATAGGCGGTCTGCATTTCGGCAGCCAAAATAGGAGAGATCTCCGTTTCAATACCGCCGATGCGCTTGAGATGATCTCCCACCCGTTTGGCCTTTAAGCGTGCCTCTTCCTCATAGGTGAGATGCCAGAAGGCACAGCCGCCGCAACGGGCCGCCAGAGCACACTCCGGCTCCAAGCGACAGGGAGCGGTTTTAAAAAAATGTAAGACCTTCCCGTAGCCAAAGCTTTTCCCCGCCTTGACCACCAGCACCTCCGCTTCCTCCCCGGCAACGGTGCCGGGAATAAACAGCACATATCCCTCATGGCGGGCAACGCCGAAGCCTTCGTCGGTATAATCTTCAATTGTCACGATTACTTTTTCATTCTTTTTCATAAAAAATATTTTAGCATACTCTTGAATCGAAAGCAACTATTTACAAATTCTTAATTTACAAGCGTTCCTTTTGATGATATACTTTAGAAAGAATACAATAAAGGAGCGTAATCCTGTGAAAAAATCCATTCGTTTGATCGCTGTCCTGCTGGCCGTAATGCTGCTGTTGGCCGGCTGCGGCAAAAAAGAAAGCTATGCTATTAAGGTGGGTGATCAGATCATCACCGAGCAGGAGTATTCCCGCACTATCCTGCTGACCCGCAGCAATTATCTCTCTGCTTTAGGCAAAGAGGATTCGGCAGAGCTTTGGGAAACCGAGGTAGAGGAGGACACCACCCTCTCCCAGATGCTGGTGGATACCACCTGCGACCAGCTGACGAATCTAAAGCTTTTTGAGATCCGGTTTGATGAGCTGGGTCTGACCCTCTCGGAGGAGGACACCAAAGCCATCGCGGCCGATCTGGAAGAGACGGTGGAGGCGGCCGGGGGGATGTCGGCCTTCCATACCATCCTGGAGGAGCGCAACTATACCTACGAAGAATATGAGGCAGAGCTTTATGCCCATGCCAAAAAGGACGCAGTGCTCAACTATTACCTGGGAGAAAACGGTGCGCGCAAGCCAACCACTGCCCAGGATCTCAAGGATTGGTATAATATCCACTATGCTCAGGTCAAGGCTCTTTTGATCTATACCATCGATCCCGAAACCGAAGAGGCCCTCACTGAGGATGAGATCGCCTCTGTTAAACGAAAGGCCGAGGAGGCGCTGGAGACCGCCACCCGTCCCAGCGACACGGATCTCTTTGACGAGGTGATCGAGCTTTACGGTGAAGCCGGTACTGACGGCGACGGCATTGTCATCGGCGAAGAAAGCGGTTATGATGAAGCCCTTACTGCCGCGGCGCTGGATATGAAGATCGGTGAGGTACGGTTGGTAGAAATGGAATCCGCCTATGCGGTGGTCAAGCGCTATGAAGGCACCTCTGACCAGTTCTGGACAGAAGAGGTACAGCAGCAGACCTTAGAGACTTTACGCTCCGATGAAATCGACGAACTGCTGGAAAGCTGGAAGGAGACCCATCCCGTAAAGATCAATAATAAGGTCATTCAATCCTTCCGCCCCGAAAATTTTGTTGAAGAATAATTTAAAGCCGCCGTCAGATGACGGCGGCTTTTTGTATAAAAGAAATCTTTTCCCTCAAAATAATCTCAGGAGGAATCGACCATGAAAATTGCTTTTTTTGATACGAAGCCCTACGATAAGCCGTCCTTTGAGCGGTACGGCCGGGAACGGGGCATCACCTTTAAGTTCTATGAAACCAAGCTGACCGAGGACACTGCCGCCTTGGCAAAAGGTTGCGATGGGGTTTGTGTCTTTGTCAACGACACCGTTAACGCCCCGGTCATCGATCGGCTGCTGGAGGAGGGAGTTCGGCTCATTGCCTTACGCTGTGCCGGCTATAATAACGTTGATCTCCGCTATACCAAGGATAAACTGCCGGTTTTCCGTGTCCCCGCCTATTCCCCTTATGCAGTAGCCGAACACGCCATTGCCATGCTGCTGACCTCCATCCGTCGGATCCATAAAGCCTATATCCGTACCCGGGACTTTAATTTCAGTCTCAATAACTTCACCGGCTTTGATCTCCACGGCAAGACGGTGGGGGTAATCGGCACCGGTAAGATCGGCTGCTGCTTTATCGATATCTGCAAGGGCTTTGGAATGAAGGTGCTGGCATACGATAAATACCCCAAAGAGCTGCCTGAAGTCACCTATACCGACCTTGATGCCCTGCTCTCCCAAAGCGACATCATCTCTCTCCATTGCCCCTTGACCCGGGAGACCGACCATTTGATCGACGACAATGCCATCCGTAAAATGAAGGCCAAAGCCATGATTATCAACACCTCCCGGGGCGCACTCATTGATGCAGAGGCTCTGCTAAAAGCCATCAAGGAGCGGCGGATCGGCGGTGCATGTCTGGATGTCTACGAAGAAGAATCGGAATTTTTCTTTGAAGATTTCTCAGGCCATATCGTAGCCGATGATACCCTGGCTCGGCTGATCTCCATGCCCAATGTCATTGTAACCTCCCACCAAGCCTTCCTCACCGAGGAGGCGCTGGACAACATTGCCGACACCACCGTTTCCAACATTGCGGATCACCTGCAAAAGGGAACCCGGGAAAATGAAGTGACTCTTTTTTAACAATAATCCTTCAGTTGTCCGCAATACACGGTTTTTGCCTTAGGCAAAGCCAGAAAATGAACCGGATGGATAATAGACGGTAATGCCTCGACCCCTTCGATCTGCTGCTGCCGGAGCATCTCACGCACAAACTCGGAACAATAGAATCGATTTTTCCAGGTACGGTGGATACGGAAGACCGCAAGGCACAGTCCCATATAATTATAGTGGTACTTTTTACGGTTTGTTGCCATTAATTCCAGTTTTCTGCAAAGATTTCGATATTGCTCTTCCTCTACCGGAATCGCCAGTACCTGTGCCTTTGTCTTATGAAAACGCTTGAAGGTGCCGAAGTCCTTGGACTCCACCACAAACCCACCCCAAAAGGGATTATAGGGATGCTTTCTTCCGAAGGAATACATCCTGCTAAGATCCCCGTACGGACTGATGGAAGCATGATTATACTCATCCCGGGTAATGATCTTTAAGATCCGGGAAAGGATCGTGCCGGTCTGGCTGATCACAATATAGATTTCTTTTTCTGCCACTCCGAGCACCTCCTTTGCTGCATTTATTTTATCATAATTTGTCGTGATATTCAATATTTGTTAAGGATTCTTAAGAAAAGACGACCTCATAAGAGGTCGTCTTTTTTATCGAGATAACAATACCGCCGCCACCGCGCCCAAAACGATTCCGAGCCATTGACGCAGAGAAAGGCGCTCTTTTAAAAGAATGCAGGAAGCAATGGCATTGATACCGATGCCACCTACCGCCAGGCAAGGATAGATCAAACTGGGCGATAAGCTGCTGCTCGCCATCAGGATAACGCAGAAATTATGTAACGCATTCAGCCCCCCTGCCAAAAGCGGTAACCAACCGGTTTTTTTGAACACCTCCTTGGGTGTTTGAGGCCGATCCACCAGGCACCAAACAAAGCAGACAGCGGTGGAGATCACCAGAGCAAAAAACATAGTCATATTGCCGTGCTGTCCTTGGTAAACCAGCTGCTGGGTCTTTTGCGCAATGGCACAGCCGGCATTAAATACCAGCGCTAAAAAGGCATAGAACATCCACTTGGCAGTGATCTTCTCCCCTTTTCCCTTCTGATAAAGGATCATGGAAAGGGCTACCGCCACGAAGATCAGACCTACCGCCACCGTGATACTGAATTCGGCATTCCAGAAAAGAATGCCCCAGAGGGCAGTGGTGATCAAAGAAAGCTGCACCATTAGATTGGTCAGTGATACCGGGCCGCAGCGGATCGCCAAAAGCATCGTGATATTGACTCCTGCAAAGCAAAGGCCAAAGATCGCCGAATAAAGCAGCGCTCCGGGCTCAAAGCTGAAATTGCTTGCATAAAGAATGCCCCAGCCGACCAGGGCAGCGATCATAAAGAGCAGGGTATAAAAGGGTGTACTTCCCTTCTTTTCTTGGTTTTTAAGGGTAAACATTCCGCCTAAAAGTCCGGCGGAGGCCACCAAAAAACAGGTGCCTATTAAAATCAGATAATCGGTCATCGTTCTTCTCCTTTGCCCTTCATTTTAACGAAATCCCAAAGAAATGTCCATGGACGGACTTGTTAAAAATCTGTACAATATCCGAGTTTTTTCGCCGCCATCAGGTAAAACAGCATCCCGGAGGAATAGGCGAAACCCTCTGAAGGCGTGCTGCCATCCAAGGGATCCAGTTCCTGCCCGATGGGGCAGTCTTTGGATGTCCAGACAGCAAGCCACATCTCCATATTCCGACGCAACTCCTCGGCATAGCCGTAATGCTCCATCCACCGCAGGGTGCGCAGCATGGTCAGGGACTGACTGAAATAACCCCAATTGTTGCGCGCATGCCATTTGCCGAATTTAGGATCGGATCGTGCAATGGAGGGATAAGGATACGGGGTATTAAACTCCCATTCATTACGAAAATACCGTTGAAAGATCTTGTCTGCCAGTTCTTGCTCCAAAACCCGTTCGCAAAAGAAAGCGGTAATAGCAATCGAACGGCTCTTACGTTTTATACCGTTGCGATCCACATCATAAAAGAAAAGATCCTCTTCATCAAAACAATACTCAAAGAGTTTTGTGCGAATACTTTCGGCTTTTTGCCGCCATATTTCTGCGTCGGGCAAATCCAACGCCTCTGCCATCAAGGCCAAGGCGCGGCGGTCACCGTAAAAAACCGCATTGAGATCCGAGCCGATCAGAGGAGCCACCGGACAATCGTCGGGCTTCACCGCCGCATCGGCGCAGATATTCCGCTGATATTTCATGCCGTCCAGACGGCTGCTGTTGTCGTGACCGGTATCAAAGCCGCAATAGATCTCAAGAAGGCCCCGCTCTCCCATTCGGTTTCGGCAAAGCCAGGCGTCCCATTGAGCACAGCCGGCATAGGCCGCCTCCAAAAAAACGCGGTCTTGAGTCTTTTCATAAATTTCATAACAAAGAGCGCCGAAGGAAACGCACTCCTGAAGCTGACTGTAGCCGATGCCCTTATCCCGCCGAAAATAACAGGGCAGCTGACCGTCCTTCTTTTGATAGGTTAGAAAAAGCTGCGCATAATTTCGGGCGATCTCCCATTCTCCGGAAAGCTCTGCCCAGACAATACCGTCATACACATGCTCCAGCCATACCCCCGGGTACCGCTCGCTGATAAAAAAGATCGGTTCTTTCTGATATTCGACCATGGATACGATATGTTTTGTGCGGATCTCCCGCAACAGTTCCTTACAGCGGCGTTCCACCGTCTCTTTTTTTAAAAAAGGAATCGCTTCGTTCATATTTTTCAATTCTGCAGACAGCATTGCCTTGACTTCTGCATCAAAATAAGCAATGTCCGGAATGCCCAAGCACTTCATCCCTGCAGCATGGCCGGCACGCACACCGTTGGCGGAATCCTCGAAAACAAAGCAATCTGCCGGTTCAGCACCCAGTAACTCGGCTGCTTTTAAAAAAATATCCGGAGCAGGTTTTCCATTTTGCACCTGCTCCCCGCCGACCACTGCATCAAAATAATGAAGGACATTCAGTTCCTTCATATGAGAACAGATCTCCGCCGTATCGCTGCCCGAGGCTACCGCCATGGGAATGCCCAGCTTCTTTAAATACTCCAATAAATTCAAAGCGCCCGGCATAAAGGTCACCTTACGATGAGCCGATACGTACTTTGCCGCATCCTTCTTGAACTTGGTCAGGTCCAGTTCCGGAAAGTGCTCCAGCAAATAGCCGCCCCAACCGATCTCGTTCATACCGCAAACATATGGAATATGCATCCCCACATGAGAAAGTCCCTGCTGCTCCCCCGCATGATCCCATGCGGGGATGTGTACCCTCTGGGTATCCAGCAATGTACCGTCCATATCAAAAATCACATAGAATTTGCTCATTTTACCATCCTTATTTCTTATGATATAAAAAAATAATAAACCATCTCACCTTATTTTGCAAGGTGAATAAATATCCCCCCGCATAGCGGGGGGATTGCTCATTCAAAGGTCGGCACTGAATACTGGGAAGAAGAAAAACAGACCCAAGTGTTTCCGGCGCTCATCGTCAGCGGTGTGCCGTCGGCATTGGTGAATTTCAGCGGCGCATTGGCATCCGCCTTGCTCCACTTGATCGCTTGGTATCCGCCGTTGGTGATATAATAACCCTCTCCGCTTCCCCAGGGAATCATCCGATGCGCCCCATTGGCGTGGGTATAAATATTCGCCAGACAAACCACCACATTTTTGACCTTGGTGGATTCCTTCGTAAAATACTCTGTGGGCACCGTATTCTTAAAGTTGCGCTCATACAATCCGGTGGCGCTGTCATAGACAAACACCGATTTAAAATTGCCTGAAAAGGCAACCGCCACCTTATTGGCGGCACCCCCGGATAAGGTCACTGTTTCGTCCTCTTTGGCAAAGTTCTGCCAGGGTTGAACATTTTCCAGAGTGGTCGTAAACTTCGATGTGATTCCCTGCCAAAGAGCCGGGCCATGAGTATAAAGCGTATGCTCAAGGGCAAGACCGTTGTCCAACCGCTCGCCGTAATTTCCCTCGTGCACATCAATGCGGTCAAATTGACTTAGATAAGGAAGAACTGAAGCAGCATCCCCGCCTCGATGAATATAAACCGCCTGATGCCCCTGCGCAAGATCAATATAGGGGATGCGGGCGGAACGGATGGTCCCGATATTCTGCACCTTTTCCACATCCTGAAAGACCGCCATCAAACGGGTCTCTCCGCCCTCGATCTCAGTTTCATAAATAATATCGGCCTCGGGCAGTCCCGCCTGGGCATTTTGCGCCCGCACATCGTTGTTGATCATTACTGCAACCGGGCGAATGTTGGCAATGCCTTCTGTTTCGTAAACGCCCGTCAGCGGATTGAGACTGGTGGCAGGCTTTTGGAGCTCCTGGGTCTGGGTTCCCTCAGGAACCTCATTCTCGGGTTGCTCCGCTGGCTTTTGGCTACACCCCGAACTCAAAAGTAAAACCAGAATAAGAACGATCGCGGTCCACTTCTTAAACATTTAAAAACACCTCCGATACCTTTTGAAACATTATAGCATATCGATGGAAGGTGTGCAAGAGTTTAATAATACTCGCCTCCAAAACTCAAAAAGGGTATATAACTGAAAAAAGGTCTTTGCGAACGACATTTGCAACATCGGCATCTCCTTCGCGAGTCGTAGGTTCGGAAGAGCGATAGCGCAAAGAAAACAAAAAAACACCACCCATCTGGGTGGTGTTTTTGTTTGGCTCCCCCTGTTGGACTCGAACCAACGACCCTGCGGTTAACAGCCGCATGCTCTACCGACTGAGCTAAGGAGGAATATTCTGGTGACCCCTGGGAGAATCGAACTCCCGATTTCAGCGTGAGAGGCTGACGTCTTAGCCGCTTGACCAAGGGGCCTTCTTTTGATGCTTGATTATTATACCCTCTATTCTTTCAAATGTCAATACATTTCTAAAAAAAATATTGGAATTGATGCTAATTATAAGCAATTATTGAAGTTAAAAAGTGTATTGGCAGAAACGATTGCCAATTTTTTTTAATTTTTCCAAATTTCCGACATAATCCGATTGTTTTCAAACTGATACTTTGTTATACTATATGTTGTATATAGGGGGATTTTGAACATTGGCATATACTTTGGTAATTATACAATCTGATTTGGCTGATGCAAAAGCGACGGCCGCCGGCTTTTTATCTGTCGGTTGCAGCATCGCCGCCATTGATACCGACGGACGAAGCGCCATTTCGCTGGTTAAGCAGCACCGGCCTGATGCGCTGATTATGGATCTTTTTCTGCCGAGCAGAAATGCCGATGAGATCGCAGAACTTCTGCAAGAATCCTACTCGGAGCTACTGGTCAAAATCGCCATCTGCAGCTATAAAAGTGACCGTATGTCCTCCCGTTTTATTGAATGCGGCGGAGATTTTTCGCTCTCCACACCGGTA
The DNA here is from genome assembly GCA_017482195.1 of Clostridia bacterium. GTDB lineage: Bacteria > Bacillota > Clostridia > Oscillospirales > QAKW01 > QAKW01. Next base: position 1,312 of record JAFUNM010000051.1, on the reverse strand, counting down.
GACTATTCCTTCACCGTCAACCGTATTAAAAAAGCCATCGCCTTTCACAAGCGCAAAGAAGAAATCAAACAAAACCCTATTCGCCAATGTGTATGGAAATACTTGATCAAAATTAACATGTCCCTGACTGCAAATGGATTTGTTTATCTACAGGATGCAGCAGAACTGGTTATTAGAAAGCCAAGCCTACTTCACGACTTGACCCATGGTCTTTATCAGTCCATTGCCGATCTTCACAATTCCAATGAGCCGTCAGTCGAGCGATGTATCCGCACCGCGCTGGACAATGCATTCGCCGAAGGCGATGCCGAATACCTCTATAAAGTTTACGGTCATATTATCGATCGTGATACCGGAAGACCCAAACCCGGCCAATTCATTAAGCAATTGACCAAGATGGTCTGTGATGACCTTTTGATCGAATTTCAGGATACCTTATAAAAAAGAAAACCACCTCAATGAGGTGGTTTTCCTTTGGTGCACATTCAGTTGCGGGCGTAAAGCGGAATGATCCGGTGGATCATTTCGTAGCCCGCAGGTCCCTGCGAGCAAAAATCGAGCGCTTTGCACGAAGATTTTTGCCGTCCCAAGAAAGTTTTACTTTATTGGGAAAGGTGTAGCAAAAAGAAAACCACCTCAATGAGGTGGTTTTCCTTTGGTGCACCTTCAGGGACTCGAACCCGGGACCCACTGATTAAGAGTCAGTTGCTCTACCAACTGAGCTAAAGGTGCATATTAAGTTTTGTTATTTAGCGGTGCCTCGCTTGATCATCACTTCTCTATCAAAGCTCAGATCATCGAGACCTTTGCAACAGGCGAAAAATCCTTCGTAAACCGTTGTTTACTCGTATTTTTCGTGTTGCGGCAGCCGCTAACCTGCTCCCTTCTTCTGCCACAGGCAGCGGTCACAGTCGCGACTACCAACTGAGCTAAAGGTGCATATTATAGAAAAGAGTCAAGAGCCATTAACTGGATCCTGACTCTTTTCTTTTTATGTCGGCATTACGTATCTTTCCGGGCCGTCGCCAGCCAAGTATTGTCCGCATGAAGTTGCTTAACTACCGTGTTCGGAATGGGAACGGGTGGATCCAACTCATAATCAACACCGACTATTTCAGAAGGTTTGTACCTTCAAAACTGAACAGAAGATTTACACATTGAATTCAAGTAAGAAGATTCCATTAAGGTCAAGCCCTCGATCTATTAGTATCAGTCAGCTAAACATGTTACCATGCTTACACCCCTGACCTATCAACCTCGTAGTCTTCAAGGGATCTTACTAGTTTACACTATGGGAAGTCTTATCTTGAGG
>JAFUNM010000050.1 GCA_017482195.1 Clostridia bacterium | reverse complement strand
CACCTTAAAATTCAAAGGTTTGGATGCAAAACAAGGCATAAAATGCAAAGCATCCTGACGGATGGTGCGCATTTTTAACGCAGATTTGCGCCAAAATCTTGAATTTTAAGACACTTATTCCTTACGAAGGACTGCCCAAGGAGCCTTCCTTATTTTTTAGGTTATGCAATCGCGGCGTTGATTTTCTCCAGCAGCGCGTCTACATCGGCACCATGTACGGCGCAAGCCTGCTCGATGCTCTCACCTCTGGCGGAGGGGCAGCCTAAGCAATGCATGCCGATCTCTAAAAAGAGGGGCGCGGTCTGAGGATAGTTATCCAGCACTTCTGCAATAATGGTATCTTTGGTAATCATTTGATAGGACCTCCTTTTTGAATTTCTATTTAACAGTATATACGATTTTTTCCAAAAAGCAAAGGGATTTTTGATTTTTGGTTTACATTTCCTTTTATAAATGTTATACTAAGATGAAATAGTTTGTGATAAAGGAGAATATCCTGTGGAATTATTAGATTTGAAAAATTCTGCTGCCGTTGCGGAATATGAGGAATTTGTCCAGAGTCATCCAAAGGGTCATTTTGCACAGTCTGTGGAATGGGCAAAACTGAAAACCGAATGGGCCTTTGAAGCAGTCATCGAGCGGAATGAAGAGGGGGCCATCATCGGAACGATGGGTCTTTTGATCCGTAAGGTGCCCGGCACCGCTATTATGTATTCCTGTCGGGGCCCCGTCTGCGATCTTCATGATGAGGAACTGGTATCCAAGCTGGTCAAAGCTGCAGGAGAAGTGGGGAAAAAATATCATGCTTGCTCTTTGAAACTGGATACCGATACTTCGGTCACCGATGAAGAGTTTTGGAATATCTGCCGAAAACTCGGCTTCACCGAGCCCAATCATTCTAAAAACTTTGAAGGCATCCAGCCTCGGTTCGTATTCCGTCTTTACTTGGAGGGGCGTAATGAGGAAGAGATCTTGGCCTCCTTCCAGCAAAAGACCCGCTATAATATCCGAGTCGCTGTTAAAAAGGGTGTGGAGGTTCGCTTGTGCGGAGAAGAGGCGCTGCCTGATTTCCACCGTATTATGGTCACCACCGGTTCCCGGGATAACTTTGTAGTCCGTACCGAAGAATACTTTCGCCGCCTAATGCGCGCCTTGGGTGAGCATGCCCGCTTATATATGGCCTATCTTGACGGGAAGGCGATCGCCGGAACCCTGGCGATCGGCTATGGCGATAAGGTCTGGTACCTCTACGGTGCCTCCTCCAATGAATACCGCAATGTGATGCCCAATTATCTTCTGCAATGGGAGATGATCAAATGGGCCATTGAGCGGGGTGCAAGAGTGTATGACTTCCGCGGCGTTTCCGGGGATCTCAGCGAGGACAACCCGCTTTACGGTCTCTATCGGTTCAAGCGCGGGTTTAACGGGGAATTCACCGAGTTTATCGGCGAGATGGATCTGGTGTATAATGTCCTGATGCTCCGTTGGTCTAAATGGGGCAGCAAGGCCTATCGCCGTCTCAATATGATCTTATTTAAATTAAAACATCGGAAATAATGGCAAGATTTATTGTTGAAAAATCGTATATTGCGGAGAATTACCGTCTGCTCCGAGAGCATGCGGGTGTACCGGTGATCCCGGTTTTGAAAGCCAATGGTTACGGACTGGGAGCAGAGGGTCTTTTTGAGCTCCTCAAAGAAGAAGGGGTGGAACTGATGGCGGTCAGCCGTATGGAGGAGGCGCAGCCCCTATGCGGGCGCGGCGTGGAAATTCTGGTGCTCTCCTGCGGACGCAGCGAGGAGTATGCCAAGTCGGTATTAGAGACAGGCATCACCGCCGCGGTGGACAGCCTTCCTTTCGCTAAGATTCTCTCTGCTCTGGCAGAGGCCGCAGGAAAGACGGTACGAGTGCATATTAAGATCGATACCGGTATGGGCCGTTTCGGATTTGCTCCCTGGGAGGTGAAGGAAATGGCTGAGATCTTTACTTTGCCGAATCTTCAGGTCTGTGGGATCTTTACTCATTGCCATTCCGCCTTTTTAGAGAACGGTGCTTTAGAGGAACAGCAGCAGTTCTTTGAGGAGGCTCTTGCTGCGCTTGAGGCGAAGGGCATTGAACTGCCCATGCGGCATATGGCCAATTCCTCTGCAGTCCTGAAGGGTGTTTGTACCTATGATGCGGTGCGTATCGGATCAGCGCTGACCGGCAGAGCTCCCATGGGGACAAATCTGCCTCTCAAACGAACCGGCCGCCTGGAGGCGGAGATCTTAGCCATCCGTCACCTGCCTGCCGGCAGTAATTTGGGTTACGGCAGCGTTTGTAAATTGAAGAAAGATACCAAGGTGGCCATCGTTGCCGCCGGATCTGCCGACGGACTGCTGCGGGGAAGGGAGCCGGATCTTTTCCGGTTTGTTGATATTTGCCGCTATCTTTATCATGATCTGTTGCTCTTCTTCAAAAAGCCGAAATACACAGGGAAGGTAAACGGGAAGTCCGCCCCCATGCTGGGCAGACCTGCTACCACCCATAGTTTTTATGATGTGACCGATATTCCCTGTCAAGAGGGCGATATGATGGTTTTGGATGTGGTGCCCATGAAGGTGGATGCCGCGGTGGAGCGGATCTATGAATAAGTTGCTGGGGAACCCGGAGATCCGCCGGGAATTGAATGCCGAACAGTTTGCCCATGCCTACCTGATTACCGGGGAAGAGGGAATGGGCAAAAAGACCGCCGCCCGTCTTTTAGCGGAAAAAATGACCGCCGATCTAAAGGGTCAGGTGCTTAAGGATGAACATCCCGATGTATTGTGGCTTGCTCCGGAGGAAAAGGGGAAGCAGATCAAGGTGGATGCGGTGCGCGCTTTCCGTCAGGAAGCTTATGTCATGCCCAATCAGTCTCCCAAAAAGGTGCTGATCATTGACCAATGCCATTGTCTCAATGAAAGCGGTCAAAATGCGATCCTGAAGATTTTGGAGGAGCCTCCTGCCCATGCGGTCTTTTTACTGCTGGCAGATAGCCGGGAGACCATGCTTCCCACCATCCGTTCTCGCTGTGTCATTTTGGAGATGCAGCCGGTGGGGGAGCAGGAGGGGGTTGCTTTCCTAAAGGAACGCTTTCCGGGAGAAGACCGGCTGGCTACCCTTTTGAGAGCTGCCGGCGGGAATTTAGGCCGTGCCATGGAATATCTTGCGGGCGGTACCTTTATTTCCTATGGAGAACTGGGCGTACGCTTTTTGGGCAAGTTTTGCCGCAATAAGCAATTGGAGGCCGATCAGATCTTGGCAGGACTTCCAAAAGGAGATTTTAGCGCTTTCTTGGATAGCTTCGCCCGCCTTTGCCGGGACTTTCTGATCTATAAGACCGGAAGCGGTGAGGAAAATATTGTTTTTTTGGAAAGTGTCTTGCAAATCAAGGCGTTTTTAGGTAGAATGAGACTGGAACAGTTGTATAAAATGGCGTCCCTGAAGCTGGATTGTAAAACTGCCCTTTCGGAAAACGGCAATGAGAATTTAATTAAAATCAGTTTCATTGCAGAGATGGGAGAATTGTTAAGTTGACGAATATCGTTGGCGTCCGTTTTAAGGAAAACGGCAAAATTTATTATTTCGACCCCAAGGGTCTCGATTTAAAGCAGGGCGACTATTGTGTGGTAGAGACTGCTCGCGGCACCGAGTGCGGCGAGGTAAGTCTGGCTCCCCGTACGGTGGAGGATCACGAAGTGGTTCAGCCCTTAAAGCCGGTTCTTCGGGTGGCAGATGCCGCCGATCATCGGCAGATGGAGAAGAACCGCGCCCGGGAAAAGCGGGCCGCAGAAGTGTTTGTGGAAAAGGGCAAAAAGCATAAGCTGGAAATGTCTTTGGTGGATGTAGAATACGCCTTCGACGGCAGTAAGATCATCTTTTTCTTCACAGCCGAGGGAAGAGTGGATTTTCGCGAGCTGGTCAAAGATTTGGCTTCGGTTTTTAAAACCCGCATCGAGCTGCGTCAGATCGGTGTTCGGGATGAATGTAAAATGATGGGCGGTATCGGTATGTGCGGCCGTCCCTTCTGTTGCAGCCAGTTCCTGAATGATTTCAGCCGCGTGACCATCAAGAGCGCTAAGGATCAGGGACTGCCCCTCAATCCGGTGAAGATCAGCGGCGTTTGCGGGATTCTGATGTGCTGCCTCAATTATGAGGAATCCACCTATCAGGAACTGAATAAGAACCTGCCGAAGGTCGGTGCCCAGGTGGAAACCCCCAACGGAAAAGGAGCGGTGGCGGAGGTGGCGACCCTCACCGGTAAGATCAAGGTAAAATTTACCGACGCAGAGGGGAATGTGACCTTTGATACCTTCGATTCCAAGGATCTGAAATATCAGCGTCCGCAGCTGCCCCGCAAGGAAGGAAAGAAGAAGGAAAAAGAACCCATTCAGCAATAATTTGTAAAAAAACACTTGAAAAGCGAATTTTCTTGTGTTAGTATATTTTTAACATACTAAGGAGGTGCTTTGAAATGGCATACAATATTACTGATAATTGCATCAGCTGTGGCTCTTGCGAAGGCGAGTGCCCCGTAGGCGCTATCTCTGCCGGCGACGATAAGTACGTTATCAACGCTGACGAGTGCATCGATTGCGGCGCTTGCGCAGCCGGTTGCCCCGTTGAGGCTATCGAAGGCTAAGAAAACATATAAAAATAACCGCTCCGAATTTCGGAGCGGTTATTTTTTATTATGAAGTTTCGTCAGCCTCTTTTCTTCGCGTGAGATTTATGTTAAAATGTCTAAAAAGGAGTTGATTGCCCTGTGATCCGCATTTTACTGGTCGAAGATGACCGCAGTATCATATTGTCTCTGACCGCCTTTTTGCGGGAGGAGGGCTTTGAGGTGGAGTCTGCCTCGGGACAAAAAGGTGCCCTTGTTTTGCTGGAGCAATCTGCCTTTGATTTGGTGCTGCTGGATATCTCCCTGGCAGATGGGAACGGCTTCACCGTCTGCTCCGCTATTAAGAAAGCCTACGGGACTCCTGTGATCTTTCTTACTGCCAGCGGTGATGAATACAGTGTTGTCACCGGTTTGGATCTGGGAGCCGATGATTATATCAATAAACCCTTCCGTCCGCGGGAGTTGATCTCCCGTATCCGCAGCGTGCTGCGGCGAAGCAACCGTGGCAGTTCTATCATGGAGCTGGGGGATCTGAAGATCGATCCGGAAAAGGCTACCGTCACCAAAAACGGAAAGGAACTCTTTTTGTCGGCACTGGAATATCGGCTGCTGCTGGTCTTTTTGAATAATCGGGGTGTGGTGCTCTCCCGTACCCAATTGTTGGAAGAGATCTGGGATATTGCCGGCGAATTTGTTAACGACAATACGCTTACGGTCTATATCAAGCGCCTTCGGGATAAGATCGAGGACGATCCGCAAAATCCCACCTTGATCCGCACTGTTCGCGGTATTGGATATAAGGCGGGTGATTAAATGAATTGGTTTCGGGATCCGGAACTTCGGAAATACGGTGCGTTCTATCTGCTGACTACCCTTTTGGCCCTGGCGGGCGGATGGATCCTGGCGGAGGAGTGGGGGCTTTGGTTTAGTTTGCTGATCAGCGGTCTCTTTTTCCTGCTGATCCATCTGCAGACCCGCAAACGATATCATGCGATCCGGGATTTCAGCCGAGAGATCGACCGTATTCTCCACGGTGCTACCCAAGTACATTGGGAGGATTATGCCGAAGGGGAGCTGGCGATCCTGCAAAATGAAGTGCGTAAGCTGACCTTAGAACTCAGAGATCAGGCTTCGGCTTTGCAAAAAGAAAAAGTGGAGCTGGCTGATTTTTTGGCTGATATCTCTCATCAGCTGCGTACGCCTCTCACCTCCGTGAATCTGATCCTTTCGATGCTGAGCAATCCTGCCCTTTCGACAGAGCAGCGTTTCGAGAGTACCCGGGAGTTGCAGCGGATGATGCAGAGGATGGATTGGCTGATCCATTCCCTGCTGAAAATGTCTCGTCTCGATAGCAATACCGCATATATGCAAAATGAACCGGTATCGGTGCTTGCCCTGGTGCGAAAGGCTGCTGACGGATTGGCTGTTCCTATGGAGCTAAGAGAGCAGCAATTGATTTTGGATATCCCGGCCGATGCTTCTTTTATGGGGGACTTTTCCTGGTCGGCAGAGGCAATCGGTAATATATTAAAAAACTGTATGGAGCATACTCCTGCCGGAGGCAGCGTTTTGGTGCAGGCTGAGATGAATCCGCTCTTTTGTGAGATCCGCATACGGGATACCGGAAAGGGCATCGATCCGGAGGATCTGCCCCATCTCTTTGAACGTTTTTACCGTGGTAAGAACGCAAGTGCTGAAAGCATCGGCATCGGCCTTGCCCTCTGCCGAATGATTCTGGCCGAACAAAACGGTACCGTCAAAGCAGAGAACCGCCCAGAGGGAGGTGCCCTCTTTACCGTGCGGTTTTATAAAGATATCATATAGTGTAAATTTACACCGATAAAAGGATCAAAATGTTCAACTCCCGAAGAGTACTCTCCGCCAATACAAAAGGCACCCCATTTTGGGGTGCCTTTTGTATTGGCGGAGGGTGTGGGATTCGAACCCACGTGGGATTGCTCCCAAACGGTTTTCAAGACCGCCTCGTTATGACCACTTCGATAACCCTCCGCGTGTTTAAATATTATAATCGTTTTTTGAATGCCTGTCAAGGGCGGAAAAACTAAACTTTACTTCCCCTATATGTTTTTGTTAAAAAGGAATATGATTACTCCTGCTTACGGTGATTGTGCGCTGGCCCTATCTATTTGTGAATACGCTCAGGAAAACGGCATATTTGTCGTCGTTGCAAGAAAAAATGAATGAAGTTTTACCGCTGATTAAAATACTCGGCGGTTTTTTGGTGACAAAATTGTAATAAAAAAGTCACACAAAAGTCACTTGAATATGGTAAGATGAAGGCATCAAGCTAAAGGAGAAAAAGGATGGAATTATTGCGGGTAGAAAACCTAGTAAAGACCTACGGAAAGGGCGAGAGTGAAGTGCGGGCGCTGGACGGTGTCTCCTTCACGGTGGAGAAGGGCGAATTCATTGCGATCATCGGCCCTTCGGGCAGCGGTAAATCCACCCTTCTGCATATCTTAGGGTGAGTGGATCAGCCTACTTGCGGTAAGGTTTATATGGACGGCAATGATATCTATGCCAAAAATGACGAGCAATTGGCGGTTTTTCGCCGCCGTGAGGTTGGTTTGATCTATCAATTCTATAATCTGATTCCGGTGCTGAATGTTACCGAGAATATGACACTCCCCGTGCTCCTGGACGGCAGACCGATCAATGAGGCGCGTCTTTCGGAACTGTTGGAGGTTTTGGGCCTTCGGGGCAGAGAAAACCATCTGCCCAATCAGCTCTCCGGCGGTCAGCAGCAGCGGGTATCCATCGGCAGAGCGTTGATGAATGCGCCTATGGTAGTGCTGGCAGATGAGCCTACCGGAAACTTGGACTCCAAGAATTCCCAGGAGATCGTGGAACTATTGAAATATTCCAATCGCCATTACCATCAGACCCTCATTATCATTACGCATGATGAAAACATTGCCCTTCAGGCCGACCGTATCATTGCTTTGGAGGACGGCAAGATCAAGCGGGATGAGGTGATCAGAGGATGAACATTCTTCAAAAGGTCACTTGGAAGGTGCTGATGAGGAATAAGACCCGCACCTGGGTCACGGTCATCGGTATTTTGCTTTCTGCTGCCATGTTTACGGCGGTGACTACCTGTGTATCCAGCGTACAGCATTTTTTGCTGCGTACCGTTATTGCTGCGGAAGGCTCCTGGCATGGGGTTCAATACAACGTCAGCGCCGAGCAACTGAACGCTTTGCGTGAAAATGAAGAGGTCAAAAGCCTTGCAGTTTGGGAGAAGGTGGGCTATGCCCTCATCGGCAGTACCAATGAATATAAACCCTATTTGATGGTACAGGGCATTGATGCCAACACCGATGAACTTTTGCCTCTTCGGCTGACCTCCGGCAAAATGCCGGAAAACAGCGGGGAGATCCTGATCCCAAACCACCTTTATACCAATGGAGAGGTGGAGCTTTCCGTCGGCAGCAGCCTGACCCTTACTTTAGGAGAACGGCTGATCGAAAACTGGACCATGGATCAGCAGAACCCTTTTCAGGAAGAGGAAATATTTCTTGCAAAAGAGACCAGAACCTATACGGTGGTAGGATTTTATGACCGGCTTTCTTACAGCATCGAAGGGTTCAATGCGCCCGGATATACGGCGCTGACCGTCAGTGATACGGCAGAGCCTGTATTGTCGGATGTTTATATCCAGATGAAAAATCCGCGGGACATTTATGCCCTTTTAGAGGCAAGCGCCAACAGTAATTCTCTCAATACCGATTTTTTGCGGTATACCGGCATGTCCAATGAGGGCAGCTATAATCAAGTGCTTTACGGTCTGGCTGCCATCCTCATCGGAATCATTGTTTTTGGTTCGGTATCTTTGATTTATAATGCTTTTTCCATTTCGGTCAGTGAACGCACCAAACAGTTCGGCATCTTAAAAACCATCGGTGCCACGAAGCGGCAGATCAAAAGCAGTGTCTATTTTGAGGCGTTGATCCTCTCTGCGATCGGTATTCCGCTGGGCGTACTTTCAGGTATTTTAGGAATTGCCGTTACCCTCTATTTTACCGGCGGAATGTTTGATGCCCTTTTGGGGAACGATGGAGTTCGGTTGGAACTTTATGTATCTTTTGGATCGGTGGCGATCGCAGCAGCGATCGCCTTGATCACCGTATTGATCTCGGCACAGATCCCTGCCCAGCGTGCCATGAAGCAAAATGCGATTGATGCCGTGCGACAGTCCGCTGATATTCAGATCAAGGCCCAAAAGGTGCGCTCTTTCCGCTGGGTCTATAAGCTCTTTAAATTTGAGGGATTGTTGGCCGATAAGAATTTCAAGCGCAATCGTAAAAAATACCGTACGACAGTGCTTTCTCTTTTTGTCAGTGTGGTACTTTTTGTGTCTGCCAGCAGTTTTTGTGCTTACTTGACCGATGCTGCCGGATCGGTGGTAGATGTGGGGGATTATGATCTTTCCTACTACTATTTTCCTGAACGCACCGACCTTACTCCGGAGGAATTCAATGCCGGCATAGAGGGCTTGAAAGAGGTGACGGAATATACCTATTTTGTGCAGCGATATATGAATTTGAGTATTGACGGAGAGAAATTGGAAGAAGAGTACCGTAGCCGCCGGGAGGTTCAGCTGCAGGCGCAGCAGGCCTCAGATCGGATCGAGTCCTATCTTTATTTCTTTGATGATGCTAAATTTCGTGCTTGGGCAAAAGGGCAGGATATCGATCCCGAAGTCTATTTTGATCCCGAAAATATTCAGGCCATCGCCCTCAATAGGAATGTTTATTGGGATGGGGCAGAGGAGCAATATGTGACCGAAAAGATCCTGAAGGAAGAAGGCACAGTCTCTTATTCCTTTACCTATATACCAAGTACGATGGGTGGGTATACCTATGTGGATTCAGTGACGAAGGAGAATGGATCGGTAGTATATATTTATCAAAACGACGCAGGAGAGCAGATCTCCTATGATCAGGAGAACCCTGTTTTTTACCACTCCGGCACCGTGACGGCTTTTGCCGAAGAATCGCCTTTGGGCGGAAGGAACGACGGTTTACAACTGATCTTTCCGCTGAGTATGAAAGAGGCGGTGCTGGGTGATGGGATCGCCGATTCTCTGGAGTATCAATTCAAAGCCGCCAATCATCGGGCGGCAGAGCAGGAATTGGAAGACCTTCTGACTACTCTGCGCCTGGAGGATGATTATCTTAGTAATCTGCGTGCAGGCAATGAATCGGATCGTGCATTGGTGATCGTGGTCAATGTTTTTTCTTATGGTTTTATCATTCTTATTTCCCTGATCGCCCTGGCGAATGTCTTTAATACGATCTCCACCAACATTGCTCTCAGACGGCGGGAGTTTGCCATGCTCCGTTCGGTGGGGATGACCGAAAAAGGACTTCATCGAATGATGAATTATGAGTGTATTCTTTATGGGGTACGGGGGCTTTCCTCCGGACTTACGGCGGCAGTTATCGTAACCTTTTTAATCTATCAGACGGTCAATGCAGGCTATGGAACTGAATTCTATATCCCCTGGTACAGCATCACTGTAGCGGTTTTGGCGGTCTTTGTGGTGGTGTTTTCCACCATGCTGTACTCTATGAAAAAAATTCGCGGAGAGGATCCTATCGCCGCTCTTAAAAATGAAAATCTTTAAGAAATCTTAAGATGTTTGCCCCTATTTTCTTAAGGAATTTTTTGGTAAAATCAGAAAGGAGGGGCAGGTATGAAAAAGAGAATTTCCAATATTCTGTTTTGGGTCGTGCTCACCCTGGCGGTGGTAGTTCTTGTAGTAGTAGCCGTTTACGGATTTAAAGGCTGGAAGATGTATAAAACCGCTTTGGAGGAGTGCTCGGTGGAAGAAAAAGCGGCCTCCATTCGATATCAGGCTTCCTATACCCCTCTTTCAGAGCTGCCGGCAATCTATAAAGATGCGGTTTTGGCGGCAGAGGATCACCGTTTTTATTCCCATAACGGTGTGGATCCTATTTCACTGGCACGGGCAATCTGGAATAATGTCCGTACCTTTTCCTTGCGGGAGGGCGGCAGTACCGTTACCCAGCAGTTGGCGAAAAATATCTATTTTTCCCAGGAACGGAAATTCGAGCGAAAAATTGCCGAAATATTTATGGCGCGGAAGCTGGAAGAAGAACTGGAAAAGGACGAGATCTTAGAACTCTATATCAATTGTATTTATTACGGCAGCGGCTACTATTGTATTTACGAAGCGGCGGTAGGATATTTTGATAAAGAGCCCTCGGAGCTTTCGGATTATGAATGTACTTTGTTAGCAGGGCTGCCCAATGCTCCGTCGGTCTATGATCCTACCGTTAATCCGGATCTTGCGGAGGAGCGGCGGCAACAGGTACTGGATAAAATGGTGCGTTATGGGTATCTGAGTGAAACACAGGCAAAGGAGATCCATTCATGAAAAAATGGTTAAAATACGTACTTTTGGCGGCACTTTTAGCGCTGATCATCGGCGGATTTTGGGCGTTAGACTATTTTGGCTTGATTCCGGAAAGGAAATATACGGCCTCGGATTTCGGTATTACCACTCTTCGCAGCACGGTGGATTTCAACCGCAACGGGATCGATGATTATTCCGATTTTGTGGCAGGAGCCCGGCTGGATGCACAGAAGCGGCCACGCTACGACGGCTCTTACTATGCCGGAGGGTATCCGCCGGAGGATGTTGGGGTCTGTACGGATGTGATCTGGCGAGCCTTTCGTCAGGCTGGTTACAGCTTAAAAGATATGGTAGATGCGGACATTGCTGCCCGTCCCGGGGCGTACCCTCACATTGAAAAGGCCGATGGGAATATTGATTTTCGTCGGGTGACCAACCTGCGGATCTTTTTTGAAAAGTACTGCACGTCTCTTACCACCGATGTGGGCGCGATCGACAGCTGGCAGCCGGGGGATATTGTGGTGTTCGGGAACAATAAGCATATCGGTATTGTTTCCGATCAGCGCAATGAAAACGGACAACCTTATATTATCCATAACGGAGGCCAGTATCAGCGAGAGGAAAACTATCTGCCGGAAGCGCAGGTGACCGCTCGGTTTCGCTTTGATGCATCGCTTGTGCGGGAGGAACTGTTGGTGGCTTGGGAGGATCCGACATGAACAATACGGCTCTTACCGCGGCGGAGGCTGAGATCCTTCATCTTTTGCAGAAGCAACCCGGCAGAGTCTATTCTGCCGAGGAGATCTATGAGACAGTCTGGCGGCAGACACCCATTGGTGCCGCGAATGTGATCGCGGTTCACATTTATCATTTAAGACAGAAGGGATATGTGATCAAAACCGTCTGGAGAAGAGGCTATAAAGCCGAATAGTAAAAGACACCCTTTGGGTAGTTCCGTAAGGAAGGAACCCCCGGGGTGTCTTTTTATATTATTTGCCAACGAACATTTATTGACAAATTAGCATTTGTTTAATATAATAGAATCGGCTTTTTGCGAGTTTGCGTAAAAGCTTTGATAAAATGTTGTACCACCAAGAATTTATATGTTTTAAAGAGGCGAATGTTTGATGAATTCTGTTGTTGAGCATAATCAAAATCGATGGAAAGAAAAAGCATTGCTGATTGCGCTTTTCGATTTGATCCTGCTTTGCGGATCCTATTTTTTGGCGTTGATCTTACGCTTTGATTTTTCGTTTTCGGCAATTCCGGAAAACTATTTGAATGGTTATCTCCATTCTATTCCGTTTTTTGCAGTAGCTACTTTGGCGGTTTTTTATATCTGCCGTTTGTATCATAGTATCTGGCGGCTGATCAGTACTGCGGAGCTGATGTTGGTTATTAAAGCTTATTTGATCCTGATCCCGGTTTATGTGTTGATCGGTGTCATTATGAAGCTGGATATGCCCCGTTCTTATTATATTATGGGCTATGTACTGAACTTCTGCCTGACCATGGGGATGCGGTTTTCCTTCCGACTTTTGCGGGATTGGATCCATCAGTGGACCTCCAGCAATGAGAACCGTTATATGATCATCGGTGCCGGTGCCGCCGGGCAGATGCTCATCAAGGAGCTGCGCAATTCCGATCTCTTTATGACCGATTCCAAGGTCTGTTGCGTTATTGATGATAATCCCAATAAAAAAGGCCGTCTGATTGAGGGCATTGAGATCGTAGGCAATCGCTATGATATCGAAGAAATGGTGCAAAAGCATCATATTACCCATATCATTTATGCCATCCCCAGTCTGGATCTGCAGGAGCGTACCGCCATCCTGGATATCTGTAAAAAGACCGAATGTAAGCTACAGACCATCCCCGGTATGTACCAGTTAGTCAGCGGAGAGGCAAGGGTCAGTAAACTAAGAAATGTAGATATTGTGGATCTGTTGGGCCGTGAACCGGTACAGGTCAATAACGATGAGATCTTAGAGGATATTGCCGGCAAGGTGGTTCTGGTCACCGGTGGAGGAGGCTCCATCGGCAGTGAACTTTGCCGTCAGATCGCCCGTGCTATTCCGAAGCTGCTGATCATCTTTGATGTTTATGAAAATAATGCCTATGCCATTCAGCAGGAGTTGAAAAACGATTTTCACCATCTGAATTTAGAGGTTTTGATCGGTTCGGTACGGAATACCGCCCGCATTGAAAGTGTGATGAATACCTATCGCCCCGATATCGTGTTCCACGCAGCAGCCCATAAACATGTGCCCCTGATGGAAGACAGTCCTAATGAGGCAATCAAAAATAATGTGCTTGGCACCTATAAGACGGCTGTTGCCGCAGCAAAATACGGTGTCAAAAAATTTGTGTTGATCTCGACTGATAAGGCGGTCAATCCCACCAATATCATGGGGGCCTCCAAGCGTCTTTGTGAGATGGTGGTGCAGATGATGGATCGGCAGAGCCCGGATACCAGCTTTGTGGCTGTACGGTTCGGAAATGTGCTGGGCAGCAACGGCAGTGTTCTGCCGTTGTTCCGTAAGCAGATCGCCGAGGGAGGCCCTGTTACCGTGACCGATAAGCGAATCATTCGCTACTTTATGACTATCCCGGAGGCGGCCTCTTTGGTATTGCAGGCTTCCTATTATGCAAAGGGCGGAGAGATCTTTGTGCTTGATATGGGCGATCCGGTGAAGATCGACGATATGGCTCGCAACCTGATCCGCCTTTCCGGATTTACTCCTGATGTAGATATCAAGATCGTTTATACGGGCTTACGACCCGGGGAAAAGCTTTATGAGGAGCTGCTGATGGACGAGGAAGGAATGAAAACCACCAGCAATAAACTGATCCATATCGGAAAGCCTATTGAAATGGACTATCAATGGTTT
>JAFUNM010000049.1 GCA_017482195.1 Clostridia bacterium | reverse complement strand
TAATATGGCAAACCAACGCTTGAAGGAAGCAGCCGAAAAGGCAAAGATCGAGCTTTCCAGCGGAATGTCTACCAATATCAACCTGCCCTTCATCAGCGGCGGCCCTGCAGGCCCCCTGCATCTGGATATGACGCTTACCCGTGCGAAGTTCAATGAACTGACTGCAGATCTGGTAGAAGGTACCATGGGTCCTGTCCGTCAGGCACTCTCCGATGCAGATCTTAAGACTTCCGATGTGAAAAAGGTGCTGCTGGTAGGCGGCTCTACCCGTATTCCCGCTGTTGCTGAAGCGATCAGCAAGTTCATGGGTCAGGAAGCCCATAAGGGCATCAACCCCGATGAGTGTGTTGCCTGCGGTGCTGCCATCCAGGGCGGCGTTTTGGGCGGCGATGTCAAGGGCGTCGTTCTGCTGGATGTTACTCCCTTGTCCTTGGGTCTTGAGACTCTGGGCGGCGTGTTCACCAAGTTGATCGACCGCAATACCACCATGCCCACCAAGAAGAGTCAGATCTTTTCCACTGCAGCAGATAATCAGCCCAGCGTTGAGATCCATGTGCTGCAGGGCGAGCGCGAAATGGCTGCTGCCAATAAGACCCTGGGCAAATTCCAGCTCACCGGTATTGCTCCCGCTCCCCGCGGTGTGCCCCAGATCGAAGTTACCTTTGATATCGATGCCAATGGTATCGTTAATGTATCCGCTAAGGATCTGGGTACCGGTCAGGAGCAGAAGATTACCATCACCGCTTCCACCAACCTCTCCAAGGAAGAGATCGAAAAGGCAGTTAAGGACGCAGAGGCTTGTGCTGCTGAAGATAAGAAACTGAAGGAATCCATCGAGATCCGTAATAATGCCGATCAGATGGTCTACCAGACCGAGAAACTGATCAAGGATGCCGGCGATAAGCTGGACGAGGCTGATAAGGCTGGTGTTAATGCCGAGATCGAGA
The DNA here is from genome assembly GCA_017482195.1 of Clostridia bacterium. Classification (GTDB taxonomy): domain Bacteria; phylum Bacillota; class Clostridia; order Oscillospirales; family QAKW01; genus QAKW01. Next base: position 5,729 of record JAFUNM010000049.1, on the reverse strand, counting down.
AGTTGAAGGAAGCCCTCAAGGGCACCGATACGGAGGCCATCAAGGCTGCTACCGAGGCAGTGCAAAATAAGGTCTATGAGCTGTCCTCTAAGATCTATGCCCAGAACCCCGGTGCAGGTGCCGATCCTGCTACAGGTGCAGCCCCCGGCGGCAATGCCGACGGCGTTTACGATGCCGATTTTAAGGATGTAGACGAAAATAACAACTAATCATGATTCCGGGCAAGATTCCCTTGCCCGGAATTCCCTATGGAGATAACTATGGCAGACAAGAGAGACTATTACGAGGTATTAGGTTTAGATAAAAACGCCTCCGACGATGAAATTAAAAAATCCTACCGGAAACTGGCGAAGAAGTATCATCCCGATCTGAACCCCGACGATAAGACCGCAGAAGAAAAGTTCAAAGAAGTCAATGAAGCCTACGGTATTCTGTCCGACCCGGACAAGAAATCCCGCTACGACCAATTCGGCCATGCAGGTGTAGATCCCAACTACGGAGCAGGCGGCGGTGCAGGTGGCTTCGGTGGTTTCGGCGGTTTTGGAGGTATGGGCGATTTTGGCGATGTGTTCAGTTCTTTCTTCGGCGGTGGCTTCGGTGGCGGCGGACGCCGTTCCGGCGGGCCTCGGAAGGGTGAGGATATCGAGACCTTTATCAATATCTCCTTCGAGGAGGCGGCTTTCGGCTGTGAAAAGGAGCTTTCTTTACGTCGCCGTAAGAGTTGTAAGTCCTGCAACGGTACCGGTGCAAAGGACGGCAAGGAAATGGAGACCTGCGCCCAATGTAAGGGCAGCGGGGTGGTCACCTCCGTCCAGAGAACGATTTTAGGTAATATTCAATCCCAAAGCACCTGTCCATCCTGCGGAGGCCGCGGCAAACGGATCAAGACCCCCTGTCCTCATTGCCAGGGCGGCATTATTACCGAGGATAAGAAGATCAAAGTTACCATTCCTGCGGGTATTGATGACGGCCAGACCCTCACCATGCGGAATCAGGCGCATGCCGGTATCGGCGGCGGCCCCGACGGAGATGTTTACATCGGCGTAAAAGTGCGCCCCCATCCTTTGTTTGAGCGTCGGGGCACTGATCTTTACTGTAAGATCCCTGTAAGCCTTACCGACGCCTCTTTGGGTGCAAAGTTGCAGGTTCCCACTTTGGAAGGAAAGGTGGAATATGACCTGCCTGAGGGTACTCAGACCGGCAGCACCTTCCGTTTTCGCGGCAAGGGTGTCACTCGCATCAATAGTAAAACCAAGGGTGACCTCTATGTAACCGTTGAGGTAGAGATTCCGCGAAACCTTTCCAAAAAACAAAAAGAACTCTTAAAAGAGTTAGCCAAAACTTTTAATGAAAAGAATTTCGAAAAGAAAGAGAGTTTTATGGAAAAACTCGGAAAACTCTTTAAGTAAATAAAAATCGGTTGAATATTCGTTCAACCGATTTTTTCTTTTCTTTTTGTTATTGTATATTCTTCCGCAGAATGACCCAAAATAAAGATAAATTTAAAGGAGGAATTTCGATGAAACGAATTTTATCAGTTCTTTGCATCGTTGCCATGCTGCTTTGTTTGGGCGGTTGCAACCGTATGCAGGATGACGGAAAAGCATCCGTTTATTATCTCAATTTTAAACCGGAGCAAGACGATGAATGGAAGGCGCTGGCCAAGGCCTACACCGACGAGACCGGGGTAGAGGTAACGGTAGTTACCGCCGCCTCCGGTGATTATGAGGACACCCTCGGCGCTGAGATTGTTAAATCCAATCCACCCACCCTCTTTCAGGTCAACGGCCCGGTGGGACTTTCCGGCTGGATGGACTACTGCTATGATCTTTCGGGCAGCGAAGTTTATACGCATCTGACCGATGAGGATTTTGCTCTCAAGGAAGGGGATCAAGTCCTCGGGATCGCTTATGTGCTGGAGACCTACGGCATCATTTATAATAAGTCCATTCTGGATAAGTATTTTGCTCTCCCCGATGCACAGATCACCTCTCTCAATCAGGTCAATAACTTTGAGTCTTTTAAGACCTTAGTCACCGATATCCAAAGTAAAAAAGAGACTTTGGGAATTCAGGGCGCCTTTACCTCCTCAGGTATGGACGCCTCCTCCGATTGGCGCTTTAAAACTCACTTGGCCAATCTGCCGATCTATTATGAATATATGGAGAATGATATTACCTCCACCTCTGCCATTAAAGGCACTTATCTCGACCATTACCGTCAGGTCTGGGATCTCTATTTGAATAATGCAACCTGTGCCCCCACCGAGATCGGTGCTAAAACGGAGGACGATGCTAAAAATGAGTTCTTAAACGGCCAGGCTGTCTTTTATCAGAACGGCACCTGGGCCTGGGATGAGACAATGGAAGAAAAGCTGGGCGCCGATAATGTAGGTATGCTACCCATTTATATCGGTGCAGAAGGGGAAGAGGCCCAGGGTCTTTGTACCGGCAGCGAAAACTATTGGTGTGTTAATAAAAACGCAAGTGAGACTGATATTCAGGCTACCCTCGACTTTTTAAACTGGGTGGTCACCTCCGAGACCGGCACGAAAACCTTGGCCGAGGATATGGGCTTTGTCATTCCCTTTGAAAATGCCCAGAATTCCACCAATCCGCTTATCAAAGAAGCACAGAGCTATCTGGATGCCGGTAAGAACCCGGTCTCCTGGAGTTTTTCCACCATCCCCAGTGACCAATGGAAATCCGGTGTCGGCTCGGCACTTTTGGCCTACGCTCAGGGTGGCGCTACGGATGATCTTTGGGAAATGGTGAAGTCCTCCTTTGTAGAGGGCTGGAAAACTGAGCACGATAAAGCGAACAGCTAAAAATAATTTGAAAGGAGAAGCCCTATGAATAAAACATTGAAAAGATGGTTCCCCATCTTTTTGCTGCCGACCTTAGCGGCCTTTCTCATCGGCTTTGTGGTACCCTTTTTCATAGGGCTTTATCTTTCCTTTTGCGAATACGGCACCGTTGAAAACGCCACCTTTGTGGGCTTTGCCAACTATGTACGGGTCTTTACCGCCGACAGTCAGTTCTGGTATTCCTTCGGTTTTACCGCCCTCTTTACCCTGGTGTCGGTTGTACTGATCAATGTGATTGCCTTTGCGGTGGCTCTGGGGCTCACCCGCGGCATCCGGGGCACCAATTTCTTCCGTACCGTCTTTTTTATGCCCAATCTCATCGGCGGCATCGTGTTGGGTTATATCTGGAAGATGATCATCAATTACGGCGTTTTGATTCCGCTCTTCGGCAAAGATTTGAGCTATAGCACTGCCTATGGCTTTTGGGGTCTGGTTTTGGTGGTGGCGTGGCAGCAGATCGGCTACATGATGATCATCTACATCTCCGGCCTCCAATCGGTGCCGGAGGAGCAGATCGAAGCCGCCAAGATCGACGGGGCCGGTTGGTGGCAGACACTTCGCAGCGTCACTCTGCCCATGGTAATGCCATCCATTACCATCTGTACCTTCCTGACTCTTACTAATTCCTTTAAGCTCTTTGACCAGAATCTGGCGCTGACCGACGGCAAACCCTTCCGCACCACCGAGATGCTGGCTATGTGTATCCGCAATACCTACGGTACTACTCCAAAATCCCACGGTACCGCCCAGGCAATGGCTGTGGTGTTCTTTTTGATCGTTGCGATTATTGCTCTTTTACAGCTGAGGAGTACAAAAGAGAAGGAGGTGCAGCAATAAATAATGAATAAGAAAAATTACTGGCTCACCGGCCTTTTTTCCATTGTTTGCGCGATTTATCTTTTTCCGCTGGCAGTGCTGGTCATTAATTCCTTTAAGGATAAGCAAGCCATCACCGGACGGGTATTCCATCTTCCTACAAAAGAAACCTTTGTGGGACTTCAGAACTATCTGCGCGGGATTACCTCCATCAATTTTTTTCAAAGCATCGGTTATAGCTTTATCGTTACCGTTCTCTCAGTGCTGCTGATTTTGCTTTGTACCTCCATGTGTGCCTGGTTCATTGAGCGGGTGGGGGGGAGATTCTGCCGCTGGATCTATTATCTCTTTGTATTTTCCATGGTGGTGCCCTTCCAGATGGTCATGTTTACTCTGCCCTATGTGGCTGACCGTTTGGGACTCACCGCCCCCTGGTCGATCCCGCTGGTCTATCTGGGCTTCGGCGCAGGACTTTCGGTGTTTATGTTCACCGGATTTGTCAAATCCATCCCGCTCTCTATTGAAGAGGCTGCTATGATCGACGGGTGTACCCCCTTGTCCACCTTTTTCCGGGTAGTGTTGCCTATTATGAAGCCGACCTATATTTCGGTGGCGATCTTACAGGCTATGTGGATCTGGAACGACTACCTGCTGCCTACTCTGGTCTTGGATAAGACCAAAGGCTATTATACCATCCCCATGGCCATCCAATCTGCCATGACCGACAGTTACGGTTCAGTGGACTACGGTGCCTTTATGGCTCTTCTGGTTCTGGCGGTTTTACCGGTCATTCTCTTCTATATTTTGGGACAAAAGCATATCATTAAAGGCGTGATCAGCGGCGCGGTAAAAGGGTGAAAAAAGTCCTTGACTTTTGCATTTTACTGTGCTAAACTATAGAAGTTATTAAAAAAGAATATCTATATGATCCTTGCAGGAGGACTGTAAGGGGATAGAACTTTGGAGAATCCCATTGAGTTGGGTGCCGAAGGGTCAAGCGTGCAATACCGCGAAAATCTCAGGCAAAAGGACAAAGCAAACGGAAGTTATCAAGACCGAAGCATTTGTCCGCTTCGGTCTTTTTCATTTAGATATTCAAAAAGAAAGGGGATTGTTCTTCGTGAACGCATTCGTGGAAAAAGTAACAGAGATCAATAATTTGATCAATACCTGGGTTTGGACTGATGTGGGTCTGTACCTGCTGCTGGGCGTCGGCGTAATCATGACCGCCGTCACCTGCGTGTTCCAGGTCACCCATCTGGGCCATTGGTGGAAGACCACCGTAGGCAGTCTCTTTAAGAAGGATGGTGCTCAGAAAAAGACCGATAAAAAGTCTATTTCTCAGTTCCAAGCTCTTTGTACGGCTCTTGCCGCAACGGTCGGTACCGGTAATATCGCCGGCGTGGCAGCCGCGATCTGCATCGGCGGCCCCGGTGCTGTATTGTGGATGTGGGTCGCAGCCTTCTTGGGTATGATGACCAACTATTCCGAAAACGTGCTGGGTATCTATTTCCGTCGCAAGAATAAAGACGGCGAGTGGTCCGGCGGTGCGATGTACTACTTAAAAGACGGTATGGGTAAGATCAAGGGCCTCAAGTGGCCTGCTGCCATTCTGGCGGTGCTCTTCGCCATCTTTGCCATTTTGGCCTCCTTCGGTATCGGTAATATGGGCCAGGTCAATAAGATCGTTTTGAATATGGAAAGCGCTTTCTTCTCCAATGTGGATTGGACGGTCGGCGGCATTAATATGGTCAACCTGATCATCGGTCTGGTGCTGCTGGTCATCGGCGCACTCATCATTCTGGGCGGTCTGCAGAGAATTGCCTCTGTTGCCGAGCGTGTGGTGCCCTTTATGGCAATTGCTTATATCGCGTTCGGGTTGATCGTGGTGGGCGTTAACTATGATATGATCATTCCTGCGCTCGTTTCCATCTTCAAGTTTGCCTTCGGCGTGAAGGCGGTTTCCGGCGCTGCTGCCGGTATTGCCATCAAGACGGTTATTGTGCAGGGCTGTAAGCGCGGTGTTTTTTCTAACGAGGCGGGCCTC
>JAFUNM010000048.1 GCA_017482195.1 Clostridia bacterium | reverse complement strand
CGCAAGGAAGAAGCGGTTTTGAGAGCATCTTTTCCGCTCATACAAAACAAAAAATTCCCGTAATGCGTCAGCATTGCGGGAATTTTATTGCGTCGCCTGAACGAAAAATCTGTATCTCAAAACTGCCTTGCACCTTAAAATTCAAAGGTTTGGATACAAAGCAAGGCATAAAATGCAAAGCATCCTGACGATGGCGCGCATTTTTAACGCAGATTTGCGCCAAAATCTTGAATTTTAAGGCACTTATTCCTTACGAAGGACTGCCCAAGGCTCCTCTTTTTATGTTTTTTCGTAGCCTACCAGCAGGCCGCCTTTTTCTGCATAAAAGCTGCAAAGACCGCCCAAGGCGTAGACCGTTGCTTTGCATTTGGGGAAGGCCGCCAAAACACGCTCCTTCAGATCCGCTGCCGCCTCAGGATTAAAGCAATGGGCGATATAGATCTTTTTTCCGTTGAAATTGTGCTTTTTCAGTTGAGTCATCAGCGCCTCCAAGGCTTTTTCTCTGCCCCGGGGTTTCTCCAACGGCTCCAGAGTTCCCTCGTCGCTGGCCTTGCCCACTACCCGGATGCCCAAAAGCCCTGCCATCTTAGCTACTAAGGGACTGACTCTGCCGTTATTGGCCAGATTGCGCATGGATTCCAGCATAAAGAGCAGACCGGTCTTTTGCTGATAGGCAGCGATCTTCTCTTTGATCTCTTCAAAGGAGTACTCGGTACCGATATATTTTTGCAGTTTGCGGGTAATCAGCCGCAGTTCAGGGCCTGCGGAAAGGGAATCCACTACCATAGCCTTACGGTCGGGGTGTTCCTCCGTATACCGTTCCGCCGCCAGACGGGCTGCATTGTAGCTGCCGGAAAGGTTACTGGTAATAGAAACACAATAAACCTCCTCAGCCTCGCCGAAGGCAGAAAGCCAATCCTCAGTGGAGGGGCAGGCGGTGCCGGATTTGCCCTTATACTCGGCAAGCTCTTTCACCATTTTTTTAATATCTAATTTTGCGTCATCCACATATTCCTTTTGGTCGGTGATGATCTTCAGGGAGGCGCAGCCGATCTCGGCTCCGGCCCATGCAAAGGGATCTGCAGAGGAGTCCACAACGATTTTGCGGGTCATAATTTCGGCTCCTTTATGTATAATCACGTATATTATACCAGACTTTTATATAATAAAAGATGAGAATCTCATTAAAAAAGAGGAAACGCGCCGCGTTTCCTCTTTTGAATTAATGTTTCTTTTGATATTCGGAATGATCCTCATCCGTTTGGATGCGAAGCTTGACGGTAAGGCCGTAGTGATCGGAGACATACCCGTCAGCTACATTCTCTTCGGGAATGGCCATGTGAGTATAGTCATAGCCCCAGTAGTCCACCGCGATGTTAGGATGGGGTTTTGCCATCAGGTGATCCAGCGCCTGACTGTTGGGGGCGGCTTCAATGATCTCCGGAGTACCGTAGTTGCCGCCGGTTTCGGGTTTTTGGTAACGGGGACAGACCGAGCCGGTATTCCCGCCGATCTCGGCACCCGTATTCAGCGCCTGATCCTTCAGGTCGATCATTTTGGTCCAATCCAGGCAATGCTCATAGACATCGTCCCGGTAATCAATATTGAAATCACCGCCGGCAAAGGCATAGATCCCCTCGGGCAGATCACCGAACAGGTTGACCAGCTGCGTCATGCTTTTAACACCCACCGGATCCAGGGGGCGGGGGCGGTAATTGGGCATATGGATGGAATAGACACGGAAAGAAACCCCGGTCTTACGATCCCGCAGCTGTGTCCAGGAAACGATGCGGGGATGCTCTTTTTCGGTACAGTAGGGCAGGGAGATCACATCGGGAGTCTCAGAGAACCAGAAGCAGCCGCTTTCCTCCAAGGCATACGTTTCTTTTTTGAAAAGGATGGGGGAGGCGCTTTGCATTCCGGGCGGGTTGGTACCGTCCCAATGGTATACAAGGCCGTAGGTGGCGGCCATATGGGCATCTTTGACCATCCAGTCGGCCCAGCCGGTGGAGCACTCCTGTGTCAGGATCACATCAGGGTCATTTTTCTTTACCAATTCCCGAAAACGGCGGGCGCGGCTATAGAGCTCATTGGCCTGTCCGGTGCGGCCCAAGGTGTCGGTCCGCTGACCCTGGTGATCCGCGGTCTGATGTCCGCCGATCCGTAAATTTTGCACAAAAAATTTGATGGAAGTTTCTCTTTTCATTTTTATGCCCTTTCTTGGTATTGAGAATAATCGGCATCGGTGCCGATGCGTACCTTTGCTACTAATGCATAGTGATCGGAGACATATCCTTCAACGACATTTTCTGCGGGAATGGATACGGTAGTATAGTCATAGCCCCAATAGTCGATGGCCAGATTGACATTGGGTTTTGCCATCAGATGGTCAATCTTTTGGGTGTCCCCGGGGTCACTGACCACCGGCGGGGTGCCGTAGATGCCGCCGTATTTATCCTTTTCATAATCGGTGTTGACCGAGCCTTTGTTTCCGCCGATCTCGCTGAGACCGTCTGCCTTCATGTTGAGGGCCTGATCCTTCAGATCAAACATTTTATCGAATTCCACGCTGCCTTCATAAACCGCATCCCGGTAGCCGATATTGTAGTCGCCGCCGGCAAAGGCATAGGAGCCTGCAGGCAGACCGTCGATAAAGGTGTTCAGCACCTCCATGCATTTAAAGCCGGAGTCGCCGCCTTCATAGCTGTTGTTGGGGATATGGATGGCGAGGGCATAAAACTCCGCGTCGGTGGTTTTATCCTTCAGCTTTGCCCAGGTGCAGCCATGCTTGCCGCCTTCCACAAAGGAGCCGGGCTTGGTGGGATCCTCGGCATACCAAAAGATGCCGCTGTCCAAAAGCTCATATTGGTCGGTCTTGAAGAGCACCAGGGTGCAGCTGTCGTTATCTACGCCCTCTTTTACGCCGCTGACCCAATTATAGACCAGGGTGTAATTGCTCTTGAAATAGGCCTCTTCCTCAAACCACTTGACCCAGCCGGTCTTCCCCTCGCAGCCGAGGATCACATCGGGATCCACCCGCTTTACATTTTCCCGGAAACGGCGGGCACGGCTATAGAGCTCGTTGGCCTGGCCGGTACGGCCCAGCGTGTCGGTGCGCTGACCCTGATAATCGGCAGTCTGGGAGCCGGAGGTCTTGAGGTTTTGTACCATAATGGTAATGGGCGTTCCGCTGGTTTCCTTGGTCACAGGCGCCGGGTCGGGATCCGATTCCTCAGAAGGCACTTTTCCCTCTTTCTTTTCCTCTTCGGACGGAGTCGGCTCCTCTTCCTTCTCTTCTTTAGAGGGTTCTTCCTTTTTCTCTTCTTCCGAGGGCTGTTTTTCCTCCTCGCGTTCCGGCTCCTCTTTTTCCGGCTCTTTTTCCTCTTTTTCGGAAGGCTCCTCTTCTTTTTCTTCGGGTGCTTCATTTTCTACAAATTCGCCCACCTGGGCAGAAAAATCCTCTTCCTCTTTGGTTTTGCAGCTGCAGATCAGCGTGAGGGTCATTCCTGCGATCAGTAAAAAGGCAATCCAACGCTTGTGTTTCATAAAGCAAGCTCCTTTTATTTCGTATCTTTATTATATAGAAGTCCAAACGGAAAAGTCAATAAAAAAGAGCCTCTGCAGAGGCTCTTTTTAAAAATCAGTTTTGTACTTGGTATTGAGAATAGTCTGCCGTCGTGTTGATGCGAACCTTGACAACTACGGCATAGTGGTCGGAAACATAACCTTCTGCCACATTCTCTTCGGGGAGGGCGGTGGTGGTATAGTCATAGCCCCAGTAATCCACTGCCATATTGGCGTTGGGTTTGGCCATCAGATGATCCAACGCGCTGGAGCCGTTGGGAGCATCCTGGATGGGCGGGGTGCCGTAGAGACCGCCGTATTTATCCTTTTCGTAATCTGTGTTGACCGAACCGGAGTTGCCGCCGATCTCTGCAAGACCGTCCTCTTTCATGTTGAGGGCCTGATCCTTCAGGTCGATCATTCTTTCCCAATCCATGGTCATCTCATAGATCGCATCCTGATAGCTGATATTGTAGTCGCCGCCTACAAATGCAAAGGAATCCTCGGGCAACTGACTCAGCATAGTCTGATACTGCTCCATGGTGCTGATACCGGCGGTGCCGCCGTCATAGCTGTTGTTGTCGATATGGCAGGTGTAGGCGTAAAATTCATCGCCGGTCTTATTATCCTTCAGCAGGGCCCAAGTAGCAACCCGATATCCTTCGGTATCGTAGCAGAGGGATTGCTTTTTTGGGGTTTCGGAATGCCAGAAATGGCCGCTTTCCACCACAGTGTATTTATTGGTCTTATAGAGGAGCGGGGTGGCCTGATTGATCTCAAAGCCCTCCGGTGCACGGTACATATAGAGGAGAGTGTAGTTTGAGGAAAAATAACTGTCGGTCTCAAACCAGTCGATCCAGGCGGGAGTGCCTTCGCAGGTCAGGATCACATCCGGATCCACCCGCTTTACATTTTCACGGAAACGACGGGAGCGGCTGTAAACCTCGTTGGCCTGGCCGGTACGCTCCAGGGTATCGGTGCGCTCGCCCTGCACACCCTTTTGGTTACCGGACGTTTTAAGGTTCTGCACCATGAAGGTGATGGCGGTGCCGCTGCTTTCCTTCGTTACGGGAGCGGGATCGCTGTTATCGGCGGCCGGTTCGTCTCCGTCGTTGGCAGGCTCATCCCCGTCATCTGCCGGTTCATTGCCGTCATCGGAGGGTTCATCACCGTCATCAGCAGGTTCATCTCCGTCGTCATCGCCTTTGGCAGGCTCATCCCCGTCGTCCGCCGGTTCGTCGCTGCCGTCGGGCTCATCGCTGCCGCCGGGGGAGGTGTTGATATCTTTATCGTCGATATCGTTGTCTTTTTGTTCGACATAATCGTCGATAACCGCCTCATCGTTGTTATCCTTGCTCTTGCAGCTGCAGACCAGAGTGAGGGTCATCACGGCGATCAGCAGCAGAGCGATCCGGCGTTTCATTTTCATAACGGGATCTCCTTTTTTTGTATATTATATTTTACATTATATATAAAGAACGAGGGATTTGTCAAATAAAAAGTGCGCCGATTACTGTCGGCGCACTTTGCAATATTAAAGAACGGTGGGCAGAAGCTCGCCCTCTTCTTCCTTATAGCGGCATTGATAGGCGGAATAATCCGCATCGGTACCGATCCGCACCTTCGCCACAATCCCGTAATGGTCGGAGATATAGCCGGGTTTTACGTTTTCCTCCGGCAGGTCAAAATGCGTGTATTCCACCTCATAGGAATCCACGGCAAAACGGGGATTGGGCTTTGCCATAATATAATCCAGTTGGCGCATCCGTCCGGGGTTGGGGTCGGGGGAGATTTCATCCTTCCAGCCACCGGTGAGGGTGCCTTTTAATGTGCCCAGTTTACAAAGACCGGCACGGCTCATATTGAGGGCAATGTCCTGCATATCCTGAAACTTATTCCAGTCTACCACCTGCTCGTAGACCGGGCCGCGGTAGGTAAAATTATAGTCTCCGCCCACAAAGGCAAAGGCGTCTTTTCCCATTTTCTCAAACTGATCGGTATATTGCTTGATGGAGGCCATGGGGGTAATGCCGTTGGTATCCACATGGGTGGTGAAAAACGTGCATACCTGGCCGGTGGTCTTTTCTTTTAATTTTGCCCAGCTGGAGATACGGATATGTCCCTCGCCCGCCTCATAGGATTCGGAGACTCGGTCGGGGGTGGCAGAGAGCCAGAAATGTCCGCCGTCCAAAAATTCAAACCGATCCTTCTTAAAGAGCAGCGGCGTTCCCTCGTTGATGACCTGGAGTCCTTCGGCCCGCCAATGATAGAGCACCGTATAGTTTTCCAAAAAATAGGGATCGTTTTCAAAAAAGGCGATCCAGCCGGGAGTGCCTTCCTGTGCGAAGATCACATCGGGCCGGTGCTTTTGCACCATTTTCCGAAAGCGTCTGGAACGGCTGTATACTTCATTGATGCCGCCGCCTCGTTCACCCTGAATGCCTTTTTGGCTGCCGGATGTTCTTAGATTTTGAGTAATCAGAGTCAGTTTTGTTTCCATGGTCGGTCCCTCCCGCTTTTTGCTTCATTATATAAAGGTTTTACCAATAAAACAATGGACAAATTCTTTGAATATATGGAGAAAACACCTTAATTGAACTGCATATTATAAAGCTCGGCGTAAATGCCGTTTTGCTCTAAAAGCTCCTTGTGGGAGCCTTCTTCTGCAATGCCCTCCTCGGTCAACACCAGGATCCGCTTGGCATTGCGGATGGTGGAGAGGCGGTGGGCGATGACAAAGGTGGTACGATCCTTTGCTAAGGTCTCCAGACTTTCCTGTACGACCCGCTCGCTTTCGTTGTCAAGGGCCGAGGTGGCTTCGTCAAAGATGAGAATGGGCGGATTCTTCAAAAAGACCCGGGCGATGGAAAGCCGTTGCTTTTGACCGCCGGAGAGCTTGATGCCCCGCTGGCCGATGTCGCTTTCGTAGCCGTTTGGCAGGGAGAGGATGAATTCATGGGCATTGGCCTTTTTGGCGGCCTCGATGACCTCTTCATCGGTGGCCTCAGGTCGGCCGTATCGGATATTCTCCATTACCGTGCCGCTGAAAAGGTAGACATCCTGCTGCACCACGCCAATCTGGTTGCGAAGACCTTTAAGGGTATACCGGCGGATGTCCTTGCCGTCAATGAGGATGGCGCCGTCGCTGACTTCATAGAATCGGGGGATCAGGCTGCAAAGGGTAGATTTTCCGGCGCCGGATTCGCCCACCAGCGCTACATATTCCCCGGCGGCCACCGAAAGGCTTACATGGGAGAGCACCGTTTTTTCGTGCTCGGGATAGTGGAAGGAGACTTCTTGGAATTCCACCCAGCCCTCGAAACGGGGCGGCTCTTCTGCGTCGGGGGAATCCTGGATCTCCACCTCGACCTCCACCATTTCCCGGAAACGGGAAAAGGCGGTGGCACCGTTTTGGAATTGCTCGGTGAAGTTGATCAGCTTGCGTACCGGCTCAGTGAAATTGTTGATATACAGCATAAAGGTGATCAGGTCGGTGACCTTCAGCATCTGTCGGGAGATGAGGATTGCGCCTGCCACCAAAACCGCAACGGTGATAAAGGTGGTGAAGGCCCCCAGCCCCGAATGGAAGGTGCCCATGGCACGGTAGGCGTTGCGTTTACTGGCTAAAAGACTGTCGTTGACTTTGCGGAATTTGGTCACCTCTACCGATTCGTTGGCAAAGGATTTGACCACCCGGATGCCGGAGAGATTGTCTTCCACTCCGGCGTTATACTCGGCGGTACGGACACGGTTTTGCTTAAAAGCCGCCCGCATATCGGTGTTGCATTTTCCTGCATAAAGGATCATCAGCGGCAGGATCAAAAGTGCCACCAGGCCTAATTTCCAGCTGACGCTCATCATAATGATCAGCGAGCCGATCAGCTTGATGGCAGAGATAAAGAGATCCTCTGGACCGTGGTGAGCCAGCTCCGCAATATCAAAAAGGTCGTTGCCGATGCGGCTCATGAGGGAGCCGACCTTTTGGTTATCGTAAAAGCCGAAGGATAGCCGCTGATAATGGCAGAACAGCTCCTCCCGCATATCGTATTCCATTTTGGCGCCCATGATATGGCCGTAGTAGGCGGTGAAATAGTTGCAATAGGCCTCCATGCCGATCAGGAGCAGCATCCCGGCGGCGAAAAGGAGGATCATTTTCAATGCCTCGTCGGCGGGCCGGTAAACAAAATCTCCGGTAATGGTGCGTACCATCAGGGGGATAATGAGAGTGATGACCGCGCCCAGTACCGCAAACACCATATCCCACCAAAAGAGTTTTTGATGGGGCTTGTAATATTGAATAAATTTCTTGATCATTGCTTCAGTTCCTTGATTCGTTGTTTATAGTCGGGTAATGTTTTCTCGATGATCTTATAAAAAGAAGGGGAGTGATCCCGTCGCAAAAGATGAGCCAGCTCATGCACCACCACATAATCTCGGGCGTATGGACTCTTGTCCATCAAATAGAGGGAAAAGCAGAGGCTGCCCGTCGGAGAACAGCTGCCGTAGCGGGTACGGGCGGCGGTGATCTTTACTCCGGATGGGGAGACCCCCATCCGCAGCGCATAGTAAGCCACCCGCTCCGGGAAGTAGGCTTTTGCTTCCTTGCGCATGGCTTTGATCTCTTCGTCCGTATAGGTGCGAAAAGAGGCCAGCCTTTTTTCCAACCACTTCTGATGATCGGCAATAAACCGCTCAATGGTGCTCATGGGGCAAAGGTAAGGGGCCCGCACCTCCGGTTTACCCTCTTTATTGACTGATAAGCTCAGCGTTTTTCGATTGCTTCGGATGATTTTCATAGGGATATTTTAACATTTTATATTGAATCTGGCAATACGGTGTGCTAAAATCTTTGGAGGAAAGGAGGCGACGGGATGGTCTTTGCATTAACAGTAGGAATTCTTACCTGTCTGGGTCTGATCTTATTGGTCTTTATAAAACCTTCCGTACAGTTTCGAGGCGAGCAGATCAGCATCTATTGGCTGCCGCCGTTGGCGGGGGCACTGATCCTGATTTCAGGCGGCGCTTTGAGCCTTCAGGAGGTGGCGGCGGGACTGACCGCGCCTACTGCCATGAACCCCATTAAGATCCTGATCCTCTTTTTTTCCATGACCCTTCTTTCGGTTTTTTTAGATCAGGCGGGGTTTTTTCGCTATCTGGCCGAGACGATGCTGGCCAAGGCCGGTGGCAGTCAAAAAGCACTGTTCTTTACCCTCTATGCCACCGTTTCGGTGCTGACGGTATTTACCTCCAATGATATTATCGTATTGACTTTCACCCCGTTTATCTGTTACTTTACCCGCCATGCCAAGGTCGATCCGCTGCCCTATCTTTTTTGCGAGTTTATTGCCGCCAATACCTGGAGCATGATCTTTATCATCGGGAATCCGACCAATATCTATCTGGCCAGCGGAGCCGATATCGGCTGTTTTGAATACCTAAAGGTGATGGCATGGCCTACTCTGCTGGCAGGTCTCGGTTCTCTTGCGGCGCTCTGGCTGCTCTTTCGTAAAAAACTGGAGATGCCCCTTCATCAGGAGTTTACTCCTACCGCCCGGCCGGATAAGCCCATGGTTTTTTTGGGGGTGCTGCACTTAGGGGTCTGCATTTTGCTGATGGTGCTCTCTTCGGTGCTGGAACTTCCCATGTGGCTGATCTCCTTGGCAGCCTTTTGCAGTCTTTTTGTATCAGCAGCCTTTTATCTTGCGGCACGAAACCGTACCCCTTCCATTTTGCTGGAGGTGATTAAGCGTGCGCCCTTTGAGATGGCCCCCTTTGTGCTGTCCATGTTCATTGTGGTGCTGGCGTTGGAGAAATGCGGTGTTACCGCTCTGTTGGCCGACCTGCTGGGTTATCTTCCGGCGGTACCGGCCTACGGGATCTCCTCCTTCCTGGCCTCTAACTTTATGAATAATATTCCCATGAGCGTGCTCTATTCCGGCATTACCGCCGGGGCGACGGGGGCGGCACCCCTTTATGCAGCGGTCATCGGTTCTAATTTAGGCGCCTTTTTTACGCCTATCGGTGCGTTGGCGGGGATGATGTGGATGCAGCTGCTGAAGGCGCACGGTCTGCAGCTCTCCTTTGGAAAATTCACCAAATACGGTGCGGCGGTAGCCATACCGTCTTTGATTTTGGCGCTGATCGGGTTAATGTGTCAACCGATTTAGGAAATTCGGTTGACACATATTTTTTTCTCTTTTATAATAAAAACAATGAATAAACCAGCAATGAAAACTTCATATACAGAGGCGCTTCGGGTATTGGCCGGCGAAACATACGACGTCACCTTTCTGGAGGAGACCGACTCCACCAATCGGGTAGCAAAGGGTCTGGCTGAACAGGGCGCTCCCGAGGGCACGGTGGTCTTTGCCGAAAAGCAGACCGCAGGCTTTGGGCGCATGGGCAGACCGTTCTTCTCCCCCGGGGGGAGCGGGCTGTATTTTTCGTTGCTTTTGCGCCCTGACCCTTGCTGTTTTGATGCCGCCCGTGTGACGGTGACCGCCGCGGTGGCGGTGGCCGAAGCGGTGGAAGAGGTTTTGAAACTTTCCCTTTCCGTCAAATGGGTCAACGATCTTTATTATCAGAACAAAAAGGTCTGTGGCATCCTTGCCCAAGGGGGAACCGATGGAGAAGCGCTTTACTGCATTCTCGGTATCGGTCTCAATGTCTTTGCTCCTCAAGACGGTTTCGGTGCGCTGTCCGAGATCGCCGGAGCTCTTTTGAACGAAAAGCCAAACAGTGCGCTGCTGGCGAGGCTGGGCATTGCCATATTGGATCGCTTTTTCGCTTTGTATAAAGGAGAGTTTACGTTTTGTCTCAAAGAATACCGCCGCCGCTCCTTCCTCACCGGAAAAACGGTGACGGTGGTGCGGGGAGAGGAGCGCTTTTGCGGCACGGTGCGGGGCATCGATGATACCGGTGCTCTTCTGGTGGAGGCCGATGGAACGGTGCGTGCCTTTTCCTCCGGGGAGATCGCGCTGGAGGATTACCGATGAGCACAAAAGGGTTGACCCGCATCGCCCTTTCTGCCGCCCTTCTGGCGGCGGTCTCTCAGCTGGCAATTCCCTTAGGCGGCGTTCCGCTGACCGTACAGGTCTTCGGCGTTGCCCTTTGCGGCAGTCTGCTGGGTAAAAAAGAGGGTGTCATCGCGGTCGCGGTCTGGCTGTTGCTGGGCGCAGCGGGCGTACCGGTCTTTTATGGCTTTCAAGGCGGGTTTACCCACCTTTTGGGCTATACCGGCGGTTTTTTATGGAGTTTTTTAGTGTTGGCCTTTTGCTGCGGTTTTAAAAAGAGCAGCGCGGGTCTTTTGGGAGTGGCAGCCTGCCATCTGCTGGGAACGGTGCAGTTTGCCCTTGTTTCGGGAAACGGTCCTTGGATCAGTTGGATGCAGGCCTCGCTGCCCTATCTGTTGAAGGATGTGCTGCTTGCCCTGGTAGGAATCGGGCTGAGCAAGAGATTGGGAGGAAAAATATGATCGCCAATTACCATACTCATACCTACCGCTGTCACCATGCCTATGGCTGTGAATGGGAATATGTAGAAAATGCCATCGCGGGCGGGCTGAAGGTATTAGGCTTTTCCGACCATATCCCCAACCCCCTGAATCCGGGGCATCTGGGAGTACGGATGGGACATCATCAGCTGAAGGATTATATTGAAGTGTTTCAGAAGATGAAGAAGCTTTACGGTGACCGCATCACCCTCCGTTGCGGCTTGGAGGTGGAATATGAGCCGGTGCGCTTTGCCGCTCAGCAGGAGATGCTGGCGGAGCATCCCGGCATCGAATATCTGTTGATGGGGCAGCATCTTTATTGCGATAAAGAGGGCAGGATCTATACTTCCACCACCGCCACCGCCGAAGAATGGGCGCTTGCTGCCTATGTGGATCAGGTGCTGGCGGGTCTTTCCACCGGTAAATTTTTGTATCTGGCCCATCCGGACACCTTAAACTTTGTGGGAGAGGATTCCCTTTTTAAAAAGCATTACCGTCGCCTCTGCCGGGAAACCAAGGCAATGGACATCCCCTTGGAGATCAACGGGCAGGGCTTACGCGCCGGAAAGTTTTATCCCAATTTGAAGTTCTGGGAGCTGGCCGCAGAGGAGGGATGCCGGGTGGTATTGGGTACCGACGCCCATACCCCTGCAGTCACTTATAAAAAACAAGAGGCAGATACCCTTCGGGACATTGCCCGAAGCTTTCATTTGCCCATTATTGAAAGTCTGGAGGATCGGTTATGATCGGTATTATCGGCGCCATGGAGGCGGAGACCGCCGCCATCAAAAGCGAAATGAAACAGGTACAGGAAGAGACCGTCAGCGGAGTCCGCTTTTTACAGGGATATTGGCAGGGCAGAGAGGTGGCAGTGGCCACCTGCGGCATCGGCAAGGTCTTTGCGGCCCTTTGTGCCCAAACCATGATCTTGAAATATCAGCCCGATTGTATGATCAACTGCGGTGTGGCGGGGGGATTACATCCCGATTACCGCCTGCTGGATGTAGTGGTAGCCAAGGACGTGGTACAGCATGATATGGACACCTCGCCCATCGGCGACCCGGTGGGTCTGATCTCGGGTATCAATAAGATCGAGCTGCCGACAGATGCAGAATTGTCCGCGGCGCTGAAAAAGACTGCCGAGAGCCTGGGGTTGACCGCTCATATGGGCCGCATCGCCTCCGGCGATCAGTTTATCGCCGATGAGGGAAAAAAAATCAAGATCCGCGATACCTTCCATGCCGATTGCTGTGAAATGGAAGGTGCTGCCATCGGGCAGGTTTGTTATGTGAATGAGGTGCCTTTTGCCATTTTACGCACCCTTTCCGACGGTGCCGGCAGTGAGGCGGAGATGGATTATCCCACCTTTGCAGCCAATGCTGCAGAGCAAAGCATCGACATATTGCGGCATTTTATAAAGAATTCTTGAAAATCTCATGAAATAGTGATATGATGTTTGGGTACGCAGAGTAGACCTTTGCGGGTAAAGTGTCCGAGAGACGGGGAGTTGTTCTTGGAACGAAAAGGCATTGTCTTGCCGTGCAAAGGTCGCATCCCGCTGGAGGTATTCTATGAACATTTTTAAAAAAGAGTATTGGCTGAGCTCCGCAAGAGAGCTCAAGGACATTCGCAAGCTGGCCTTCGCCGCCCTGATTTGTGCCATCACCGTGGCGCTGGACGGCGTTGCCCGCATTCCTCTGATGCAAGGTCTGGAGATCAAGATGACCTTCTTTATCATTGCATTCGGTTGTGCGGTCTACGGGCCGGTGACCGGCATGCTGATGGCAGCGGTGGTGGACACCCTGTGCTTCTTTATTGCAAATACCGGCTATGCCTATTTCCCCGGTTATATGCTGACCGAAGTATTGGTTTCATTGCTCTACGGCCTCTTTTTATACCGGCAAAAGATTACCGTGGCCAAGCTCTTTTGCGCCAAGGTCTGCACTAATTATTTTTGTCATGTGCTGCTGAACGCATTATGGAGCGCATTGCTTTATGGCAGGGGCTATCTTTATTATCTTTGGAGCAGCCTGGTGAAAAACACCTTGCTGTTGCCCATTGAGGTGTTGATCATGGCGGTGTTTTTTGCTCTGGTGATCCCGCCTTTTGCAAAAATGAAACTGTTACCCGCCCATAGTGAGCGGGAGCTGGCAAGGCTGACTTTTTTTGCCAAGAAGGAGAAAAACAATGGTTAAACATATGATTATTTGGACGCTGAAAGAGGAGATCGACAAGGAGGCTGTAAAGGCGGAGATCAAAAGGGACTTGGAAGGACTGGTCGGGAAGATCGACGGACTGCTTTCCATGAAGATCCTCACCGAAGGATTCGAGGGATCCGCCGGAGATCTGATGATGGACTCCGCGTTTGAAAGCCGCGCCGCGCTGGACGCCTATCAGGCACACCCCGCCCATCAAGCTATTGCCGGCGGACTGGTTCGCCCCAATGTAACCAGCAGAGCATCCTTTGATTACGAGGTATAAAGAAATGAACAAATTTTACGGTTTTGATTTAGACGGTACCCTGGTAGACTCCATGCCCACCTTTTCTAAAGGCATCTTAAAGGTGGCAGACGATGCCGGAATGGAATATGATGATACTTTGATTGAGATCCTCACCCCACTGGGCTATACCAAGAGTGCGGAGTATTACCAGACCCTCGGTATCCCCGGCACTGTGGAGGAGATCGTGAAGCAGATCGAGAATAATCTCTTTCCTCTTTATGCCACCGAGGTAAAAACCAAGCCCTTCGTAAAGGAATATTTAGAGCATTTAAAGGCCGGCGGCGCAAAGTTATTTGTATTGACGGCCAGCCCCCATCCCGCCACGGATCCCTGTTTGAAAAACAACGGTGTTTACGACCTCTTCGACCATGTCTGGTCGGTGGAGGACTTCAAGATGAGCAAATCCTCTCCGGATCTGTTTCTGAAGGTGGCAGAGGTCTTAGGTGCTAAGGTAGAGGAAATTACATATTACGACGATAATCTCACCGCGGTGATCAATTCTACCAAAGCCGGCTACGATACCGTCGCGGTCTACGATAAGCAAAAGTCAGAACTGTGGGAGGAAATCAAAGCGACCGGTAAGCATTACATTGATTCTTTTAAGGACGCCTTTCAATTTTAAATAAAAAGCACCCCGTCGGGGTGCTTTTTTAATGGATAATAAAGGATGAAGAATGGGATCTGCGCCCTTCTCTTACTCAAAATAGACGATCCGGAAAAGATAATCGCCTACCCCAAAGGCCTCGAGGAGCAGCATCAGCAAAAAGGGGAGAAGAACGACCAGGGGCAGCCAGATCCACCAATAGAAGCGGATGGGGGTCACCTTTTCCTTATAGGCCATCTGCTCCTCAATGGACAGGTCATTATAGGCCTCGCCCCGCAGGCGTTTCATTTCGGCGTTCATGCCGAACATCCCGATCCGTTCGTCCTCTAAAGAGCGTTTGAGCTCGTTGCGGATCACAAAGAGAAAGAGCAGACTTACGCCGATGGCTATGGGGAAGGCCCAGTTCCAGAAGGCGACGGTGAAGATCACCGTGTTGAGCAGGAGGGGCCAGAGCGTGTTGTCGATCACGGCAAAATGCCCCCGCCGTACCGAGGCGTTGAGTTTTCTGAAAAGAGCGGCAAAAATACACCAGGCAATGAGCAGACCGCCCACTGCCGGTATGATCCTGCCGGCAGAGAGGACATTCATCCAGGGTAAAAGCGTATATTTCATAGTTTAGATCCTTTCAATGGCGGCCAACAGCTTGTCCGCCTCCTCCCGTGAGGTACTCCAGGCGGTGCAGAAACGTACCGCCGCTTTTCCGCCGCCCAGATCAGCCTCAAATTCAAAAGTAAAATCCTTGGCCAGAGCAGCTTGCTGCTCGGCAGTCAGGATAACGAACTGCTGGTTCGTAAAGCTCTCAATATAGGCGGGAATCCCCCTTTTTTCAAAGGCGGCCTTGAACTCCAGGGCATAGGCGGTTGCTTTTTTGCCCAGTTCAAAGTACAGACCGTCCTTAAAGAGAGCCTCAAACTGCAGACCCAGCAGCCAGCCCTTGGCCAGCATCCCGCCGTTTTGTTTGATGCTGCTGCGAAAATCCTCCTGCAAAGCAGGATTAGTCAGCACCAACGCCTCGCCGAAAAGGGCACCGCATTTGGTGCCGCCGATATAAAAGGCATCGGTGAGTGCGGCAAGATCGGCCAAAGTGATATCTGCTTTGGGGGAGCCTAAGCCGTAGGCCAGGCGGGCACCGTCAATAAATAAGTACATTCCGTATTCTTTACATACGGCGGAGATGGCGGTCAGTTCCTCTTTGGAATAGAGGGTGCCGAACTCGGTGGGATAGGAGAGGTAGACCATCTTGGGATGGGTGATATGTTCTTTGATGCCGCTGGTACGGTAAAGTTCGGCTTCTGCCTTGATCTGCGCGGCGGAGATCTTTCCGTCCGTGTGGGGCAGCGCCTGAATTTTATGGCCGATATGCTCCACCGCGCCGGTCTCATGGACATGGATATGGCCGGTGTCGGCAGCAATAACACTCTGCCAGGGTCTCAAGGCGGCGGCAATGACGGTGAAGTTTACCTGCGTGCCGCCTACCAGGAAATGAACGGCGGCTCCGGGGCAATTCAAATGCATTTGAATGCTTTTCGCAGCCGCCGCGCACCGCTCGTCCAGTCCGTAGCCGCCGTAGTTTTGGGTGTTGGCGGCGTTGAGTGCCTCTAAAACAGCGGGGTGAGCCCCCCGGTTATAGTCATTATTGAATCGAATCATGAAGGGTATCCAGCCTTTCAAAAATAGGTGTGGCCTTTGCATCGGCAGCGATGTTTTCGCCCTCTGCGGTTTTTACCGTCCAGAAAAAGACGGGCGGGCGGTAGAGCGTCCGGCAGAGTCGGAAGGAAATATTGCGGCGGTCCTTATAGTTGTAAGCCACAAAATCCGGGCGGGAAAGCACGTTTACCAAAAGGTTGGAGAGCGCAAAATTGACCGCCGGATGCACGGTACGTTTCTTTTTATTCACATTGCCCGCCAGTTGTCCGCGGACGATATCAGGGGCAAATTTCCTCAGCCAATAGAGGGCGCGGGGGTCAAAGCTTTCTACGCAGTAGGGCCCTTGATAGGTTTCAAGGGCACGGACGACCGCCTCGGCCAGCGCTTTTTGATTGCTGCCCACCGCTTTCATTTCAATGAGCAGCGGCACCTTGCCGTTTACCAATTTAAAAACGTCTGTTAAAAGAGGGAGTTTTTCTTCGGTGCCCTCTAAGGTCAGATCCTTGATCTCCGTCCAATCGCACTTTTCGATGACCAGCGGGACTCCGGCAGTACGCTGCAGGGTATCGTCGTGTTCAACGACTAATTTTCCGTCTTTGCTTAAATGGACATCCAATTCGATACCAAAACCCTCTTTCACCGCAAGGGAAAAGGCAAGCATGGAGTTTTCGGGAACGCCGATCTTAATGTTATGAAGTCCCCGATGGGCAAAGCGCGCCTTTTGCAGGCCACGCATTTGAGCGGGATGGGTCAGGCGGGGTGCGATCATAAAGAGCAAAAGCAGCGCGACAGCAGCAAGCAGTATCAAAAGGATCATATTTTAATCCTCCACATCAAAGGCGTCCAGGCCGTCCTTCATATCGGGGCGGTTGTCGCCGTGTTTCACAAAGGACATGGTAATGAATGCCAGAATGGAAAAGCCCAGCGCATAGGGAAACATCACTTTATAACCCCAGGGCAAATAGGCGAAGAGGTAACCGGAGAGAATGGGAGTGAGGATCTGGGCAGACATGGAGAAGGTATAATAAAGACCGGTGTATTTGCCCACATTGCTGCCCTTACTCATCTCCACTACCATGGGATAGGAGTTGACATTGATGGCAGCCCACCCGATGCCGATCACACCCATGATGATATAGGCAACAATGCTGTAGCCCGGCATAATAAAGCCGGTGAGAAAGGCTGCGGCCAACAGGGTCACACCGCCTAAAATGACCTTCTTTCTGCCGATCTTAGCAGAGATCTGCCCGACGGGGATATAACTGGCGGTGGCCACCAGCATGGCGATGATCATCATGGTCGCCCCGGTGCTCTGGCTCAGTCCCCAGACCTCCTGTACATAGCGGGAGTAGGCGGTCTCTACTGCATTATAGGCCATAAACCAAAAAGAAACGGAAAGCAGAATGAAGATCAGGCTCTTGCGTACCTCTTTGGGCATGGGCTTTTTCTCGCCGGCAGGAGTCTCCTCGGCGGGTTCAGGGGGCATCTCAGCCACCAGCTTGTTTTCGTGGATGGTGAGGCCTAAGATAATGGCGCAGGCCACCATAAAGCCGGCAACGATGCCGAATACGGTGGTATAGCTGCCCATGGAATTGTCGGTTACAAATACGGCGATGATCAGATAGGTCATAATGCCGCCTAAAGCACCCATCAAATTGATCACGGCATTGCCCTTACTTCTCAAAGGCTTAGGGGTCACATCCGGCATCAGCGCCACCGCCGGGGAGCGGTAGGAACCCATTACCAAAAGCAGCAACCCTAAAACGACCACAAAAAGGGGCAGATTTTTGGTGTTATTGGCAAAGGGGATCAGCAGCATGATGACTGCCGCAAGACAGGAGCCGATGATAATAAAGGGCTTGCGCTTACCGAAGGGGGTACGCACCTTGTCGGACAGGGCGCCGAAAAAGGGCAACAGAAAGACCGCCAACATATTGTCAGCTGCCATCACATAGCCGCTGATATCGTCGGAAACACCGAAGGTCTCCTTGAGCATCAGAGGAACGGCATTGTTATAGAGCTGCCAGAAGCTGCTGATGGCCATGAAGGCCAGACCCACCAGAAAGGTTCTTTTATAATTTAACTTCATGGATATCTCCTTTTAAAATGCCCCGGCAAGCCGGGGCGTTTTTCTTTATTTTACCGTTTTTATAATAGGAAGTCAACGGCTTTGGCAAACTTTACATTCCGGCAGCAGCATCTCGGCCGTCAGCATTCCCTCGGGGAGCTCTCCCTCGGCCAGCATGCGGGCGAGTGTGCCGCCGACTTCCCGTTCAATGAGACGGCGGACGGCCCGTGCACCGTAGCGCTTATCGAAGCCCTGCTCTGCGGTGGCCTTGGCCACGTCCTCATGGAATTTCACAGATATCCCTTTTTCCTCGAGCCTTGCGGAAAGCTCCTGCAGCTGAAGGGCGGCCACCCGTTGGAGTGCGGACTGTTCTAAGGGGCGAAAAACCACGATCTCATCCAAACGATTGACAAATTCCGGCAAAAAAGCCTTCTCTACCGCCCGCTTCACGCTTTTTTGCAGGTCGGC
The DNA here is from genome assembly GCA_017482195.1 of Clostridia bacterium. Taxonomy (GTDB): domain Bacteria; phylum Bacillota; class Clostridia; order Oscillospirales; family QAKW01; genus QAKW01. The sequence continues at coordinate 38,412 of JAFUNM010000048.1, read as the reverse complement.
GGCAGAGCCTTCGCCAAATCCCAGGGAGACCTCTTTTAGGGAATCGCTGCCTAAATTAGAAGTAAGAATAATGATCGCATTACGGAAATTGGCTACCCGGCCATGACCGTCGGTGAGTTTTCCTTCATCTAAAATATTGAGAAGGATGTGCAAAACATCCTTGTGCGCCTTTTCGATCTCGTCAAAGACCAGAATGGAATAGGGGTGGGTGCGCATACGGGTGACTAAGCCCCCGCCCTCCTCAAAGCCTACATATCCCGGCGGAGAACCGATGAGACGGGAAACGGAATGGGGCTCCATATATTCCCCCATGTCGTATTTGATCAGGGCGTCCTCCTTGCCGAACAACTCTTTGGCTAAAAGCCGTGCCAGCTGTGTTTTGCCCACGCCGGTGGGACCGCAGAAAAGCAGAGAGCAGGCCGGGCGGCGGGGATCCGCCACACCGGTGCGGCTGCGCAGGAGGGCGGAGCAGAGGGTCTCGACACCCTCCTCCTGACCGATGAGAGCATCATTGAGCCGGGTAGAAAGACCTAAATACATCGCATCCTCGCCGCCCTCCAGGGGGATGCCGGTCTTTTCGGCTACCAGGGCGGCGATGTGCTCCGGGGTCACTGTGCCGATGGGGGTTTTATGTTCCTGCCGCTGGAGGGTCTGCAATTGCTCCAGCTCATCCCGGAGCGCCAGGGCGGCGGTGAATTGGCGGGTACGCATCAGCCGCTCCAGCTCCAATTGCTTTTGGAGGATCTGGCCACGCTTGTTTTGCTTATTTTCCGTAAACGAACGCAGCTGCTCCTTGGCGCCTGCTTCGTCCAGAAGGTCGATGGCCTTATCCGGTAAAAAGCGATCGCCCATATAGCGGGAAGAAAGGCGGATAGCGGCTAAAAGAGTTTCCTTGGGATAGCGGACACTGTGGTGCTTTTCAAAGCCGGTGCGGATGCCCTCTAAAATTTCCAGCGTTTCTTCTTCGCTGGGCTCCTCTACCTGAATGGGGGCAAAACGGCGCTCCAAAGCGCCGTCTTTTTCGATGTGGCGGCGGTACTCCTCCAGGGTGGTGGCGCCGATGACCTTGATCTTGCCCCGTGCCAGGGCCGGTTTCAGGATATTGGCCGCATCAATGGCACCCTCGGCAGCGCCGGCTCCCACTAAAACATGCATCTCGTCGATAAAGAGCACCATATTGGGATCCTTTTCAGCCTCCTCCAGAAGCGCTTTCAGCCGCTCTTCAAATTCGCCTCGGTATTTGGTGCCGGCGATCATGGCGGTGAGATCCAGCATATGGATCTGTACATCTTTTAAGGCGGCGGGTACCTCGCCCAGCAGAATCTTACGTGCCAGACCCTCCACGATCACCGTCTTTCCCACCCCCGGTTCTCCGATGAGACAGGGGTTATTTTTATTGCGACGGACTAAAATACTCATCAGTTGATTCAGTTCTTTTTCCCGACCGATAAGGGGATTGGTGTGGCTGAGCGCACCCTCTTTGGTAAGATTGATGGAGAATTTCATCATGTTTTTGCCCGGACGGGTCTTAGTGCGCTCCGATTGGAGCGGCAGGTCGCACAGTCCCATCCGCTCCTGCAGTGCCGCCGAGAGCTTGCGTGGCTCACAGTTTAAGGAGGAGAGCAGCTTATAACCCGCCGCCTCCGGCGCTTCGCAAAGGGCCATCAGAAGATGGTCGGTGCCTACCACCGAAAAGCCGTAGCGGTGGGCGATTTCTCCCGCCTTTGTAATGATCCCTTCCAGACGGGGGGTCATGTCGTTGATGGAGAGCAGGGTCGGTGTACCGGTGCCCATCTGTTTGCGGATACCGTTTAAAACCTTGTCGGCGGTAATGCCCTTGGAGATCAGCATCCGGGAGGCAACGCCCTCGTTTTCTTTAATGAGTCCCAATAGCAGATGCTCGCTGCCCAAATAGGTATGACCCAGCTCCTCCGCGCCCGAAAGACTGCGTTCCAAGGCATGGGCGGCCAGTTTTGAAAATCGTTCCATAATGCTCCCTCCAACTCAAATTCTAAGGATATTATTGACAGTTTCTTTTTATTATATGATTGAAATTTTTTTGCTATTATGATAAGATGAGCAGGTTAGGAAGTGATCACAATGATTCATATTGTATTAGTAGAGCCGGAGATTCCTCAGAATACCGGCAATATCTCCCGCACCTGCGCCGCCACGGGCTGTGCTTTGCATTTGGTAGAGCCGCTGGGCTTTTCCATCGACGAAAAGGCCGTCCGCAGAGCGGGTCTTGACTATTGGAAATATCTGAACCTTACTGTCCATAAAAGCTATGAAGAATTCGAGGCTGCAACACAGGGGATGGGCAGAAAGTATTTTTGTACCACCAAGGCCAAGCATACATACAGCGAAATGGACTATGATACCAAAGAGGATCTTTATTTTATCTTTGGCAGAGAAACAAGAGGTCTGCCCGAGCGGATCTTAAAGCAGCACCCGGAGGAATGTATTCGTATTCCCATGATCGCCGAGGCCAGAAGCCTTAATCTCTCCAATTCAGTGGCCATCATTTGCTATGAGGCTCTGCGTCAGCAAAATTTTGAGGCTTTAAAATTGGAAGGCGAACTGACCGGACGCATAGATTGAAAAAATAAAGCCACACTTCTTTTAAAGAGGTGTGGCTTTTTTATGTTCATTTTATTACTCATCGCCCAAGCCTGCTCGCTGACGGGCGGGTATGTGCAGACGTTGGTGCTTTCTTGGGTTGCGGCCTCTCTGAGCGGAGGATTATACAGTCTTTCCGCTTATATGATCGCTTGCTACCTGCCGGTGGCGGTGCTTTCCTATCCCTTCGGCCGCTGGCTGGATAAGCGCCCGCAAAAGGGCTGGCTCGTTGCCAGCGAGGTGGTGTTGGCGGGCCTTTCCTTTTTACTTTGGCAGGCGGCGGCGCGGGATTGGCTGAGTTTTCCTTTTTTACTGATCTTCGGTAGTGTGTGGGGTGTGGTGCGCGCCTTTCAGACGCCGATTTATCAAAGCCTGCCCCGCAGACTTGCCAAAGAGCTTTCTAAAGGAACGGCACTGTTGACGGTGGTCACCTATGCCGCAAGGGGGCTGGGCCCCATCTTGGGAGGACTTCTTTATGCCAAGTGGGGTGCCGCGGTTCCGTTTCTGGTGAATTTCTGCTCTTTTATTCCGTCGGTGATCCTGCTTTGCTTTTTGAAGCTCCCCGCTCCGAGCAGGAGCAAAAAAACCAAGGTACGGCGATGGCTGCCGGCCCTGACGCGTATTTTTCTCACCTCTTTTTTCGGCGTGAATTACAATGTGACCTTTGTGGCGCTGGTGAAGGAGGCGGGCCTTGGCAGCGGGTCTTACGGTCTGGCCATGGGCCTTTTGGGCGGCGGGGCTCTTTTTGGCTTTTTCTTAAAATCAAAAATCAAGAAAGAACTGTCGCCGGAGGTCTTTCTGCCGGGAATGGGCGCTCTCAATCTGGCCTTGGCTGTTCTGCCCAACATCTGGCTGCAGGGGATCTGTATCTTCCTCTACGGCGTTTTAGATTTTTGGTATTTTGCCACCGCCTCCGTGGGTCTTTCCGGTAAGGCTGAAAAGGAAGAGATCACCTCGGTCATGGGGCTTTATACAGTGGTAACGGTAGGAGCCATGCCCGTCGGCGCCCTTTTTTGGAGCTTTGCAGCAAAAAAGCTGGGACTCGCCGTTGCCCTTTGCATCATCGGCGGGGGGTTGCTGCTGATGGGATTATTAGAGAAAGGAACGCAACATGAAGCAAGAAAAAACTGAAATGAAAGAATACACCTTTCGGTTGAATACAGCACGGGAAAAATGTACCCTGCCGGTCTATGAGATCGAGGTGTCCGGAAAGGAGGGCACCGCCGTTTTGGGTAAGATCTTAGCGGGACTTTCCTGCCGACTGATCGATAGTATTTGCACAGCGAAAGGGGCCTCCGCCCTGGCGGCCATGGAACTCCCGGCGGAAGGGGAAGAGCTCACCGCCTTATTGAAGAAAGACTACCCCAAATTGACCGTTTCGGTTACCACGGCCACAGCAAGGGAGATGCTGACCAAGGAGGTCTCTGACCGCATCATCGGTCTTTTGGCGGCTCTGCCTGCTGCAAAGAGTCTGACCGTCGGCACCTCGCTGATGGAGCTGTCTGTTTCTTGCGAGGCGGAGTTTGGTGAACAGGCGAAAAACCTCGCCCGCCGCTATGCGGCAGAAATCACACAAATTGAATAAGAAAACACATTGACATCCTGCACTCTTTTTCTTAAAATGAAAACAAAGAAAAATGAGGAGGGCTTTTCAATGATTTTTGAGCATCACGACCGTATTGTTTTTGCAGGAGATTCGGTGACGGATATGGGCAGTGTCCGTCCGGTGGGCGAGGGGTTGTTTGACAATCTGGGCAAGGGATTTGTGCGGATGATCGATAATCTTCTGGCGGCCAGTTATCCCGCGATTCACCTGCGGGTTACCAATTCCGGGGTGGGCGGTAATACCAGCCGGATGCTGTTGGAGCGTTGGGAGCGGGATGTATTGTCGCTGAACCCCCAATGGGTCAATATCTGCATCGGCATCAACGATGTTTGGCGGCAGTTTGATTCTCCGGCGATCCCCGATGAGCAGGTCATGCCGGAGGAATATGCGCAGAATATACGTGCCATGCTGGAAAGCCTTAAGGGTAAGGTGAAGGGTGTCTTTTTGATGACTCCTTATTATATGGAACCCAACCCTGACGATCCCATGCGGGCCCGCATGGATGAATACGGCGCAATATGCAAGAAATTAGCAGAAGAATACGGCTGCGTGTTCATCGATCTGCAGGCGATGTTTGATGAGTATTTCAAGTATCATCACTCCGCCTATATTGCCTGGGATCGGGTTCATCCCAATCCGGTGGGGGCCACTCTCATTGCCAAGGAATTTTTAAAGCATTGTGAATATGAGTTTTAAATAAAAAAGGAAACAGCATAGCTGTTTCCTTTTTTATTATTTCGGTAAAATACGAACCAGGATCTTTTCCAGGGGATAATACAGTAAAAAGATCAATACAATATTTCCGATGCAATGAACCAGGTCGTAGGGGATGCCGCTGATGATGTAGCCAAAGCCGGCGCCCCAGCCGCCCGCGATAAATTCGGGAATGGAGCAAAGGGGACCGAAGGCAAGACCGAAAAAGCCGCCCACCACCGTCCAGAGGAGGGGATGGCTCCATTTTTTCAGCGCCAAAACGATCAGCACCAAAAGAGGCCATACGTAGCAATAGCTGATCCACCAGAGATGAAAGCCGTAGATCAGTCCTTCTGCCAATATAAAGACAGCCACCGAAAGCAGCGCCTTTTTCCCATAGTGAAGGGTCACCAGAATGGTGAAGAGGGTGACCACCTCAATATTGGTCAGCCCCGCCATCGCCACCTGAAAGGCGATCATCAGCGCGGCAAAGACCGCCAGAGCGGTCAGCTCCCGCAGCTTAATAGCCGATGGTGTAGGTCGCTTCATAGTGCTCCCCGTCGGCAATGGGCTGCTGATTCATACCTACAGACAGTGAAACGCCGTCCTGAGAGATACACCACCAGCCCTGATCCACATTCCAGTCGGCGGTAACACCGTCGATGGTGGTGTAGAATCCGTCCTCGGCGTACTCAATGAGGCCTTCCTCAACCAGCGCATCCGCCAGGTATTCCGCGTCGGTGGAGATTTCGTGCTCCTCGGAGGAGCCGTCCTTCTGAACCACCTCAAACACAATTGCTTTACTTCCCTCTTCCGGTTTGGCAGAAAAACCGTTCCAAAGGAGCCCAGCAACAATCACTGCCACTATTAAAAGCGCAGCACCGATGCCAATTAGAATTTTTTGCTTCTTTTGCATTTTGTTTCTCCTTTTAAAATGATTGAAACGGTTTGATGTTCTCTTGATTTCATCGCATCCGCCCCGTGGCTTTCTGCCAAAGCGGCGTTCGGGAGGCGATGGCTATTCATCGTAGCGAGAAGATCAAACCTCTTGAGAGAAGTCTTTCGGCTGATGGCTCAAACGGTGCCGCCCGCCTTCCCGCTGTAAAGCAGTGGCGTTTCGGGCGGCTCCTTGCCAAACACGGCGACGGGATCGCGGGGGACTCGCACCCCTCTTCCTTGTTCCCAAGAGTGTTTCTTTCGACATTTTAGCACCCTCTTTAAAAAATGTCAATTTGTTTGCATATTAAAAAGGAAGATGATATAATCTTTAAAAAGGAGTGGTAGAACGAATGATCAATGCGGCAAAAAAACATCGGAAACTGATCCTGGATGCCCAGAATTATATCTGGGCTCATCCGGAAACCGGCTATAAAGAATGGAAGACTTCCGGATATTTGGAAGAGGCCTTTCGTAAATTGGGTTATGATCTGGTGATGGCCGGGGATATCCCGGGTTTTTACACGGTACTGGATACCGGACGGGAAGGCCCGGAGGTGCTGGTCTTCGGGGAACTGGATTCTTTGGTCTGTCCGGAGCATCCTGACGCAGTGGAAGGTCGGGTCCATTGCTGCGGCCATAGCGCGCAGTGCGCCGCGCTTCTTGGTTTGGCCGCCGCTTTAAAAGAGCCCGGAGCGCTGGACGGCCTTTGCGGCCGCATCCGCCTTTGTGCCGTTCCCGCCGAGGAACTCATTGAGCGGGAATACCGAGACGAACTGATCCGAAAGGGCACCATCCGCTACTACGGCGGGAAAACGGAGTTTATGTACCGCGGATATTTTGACGGAGCAGATTTGGCCTTTATGGTCCATACTACCCATGGAAAAACCTTTACCTGCAACCGGGACGGCGTGGGCATTATTGCAAAAAAGGCCGTTTTCAAGGGCACCTCGGCCCATGCGGGCGGTGCCCCCTGGCAGGGGAAAAACGCGCTTTATGCCGCCACACAAGGCCTTGCTGCCGCCAATGCTTTGCGAGAGACCTTTCAGGAAAAGGATTATATCCGTTTTCATCCCATTATTACCCAGGGGGGCGGGGCGGTCAATGCCATTCCCGACCGGGTGACGGTGGAAAGCTATGTGCGCGGGCTGACCTATGAAGGGATGTCAGAGGCAAATGAGAAGATCAACCGTGCGCTGGCGGGCGCAGCCCTTTCCATGGGCTGCAATGTGGATATTCAGGATGCTCCCGGTTATGCTCCGCTTCACAACGAGCCGGAGCTGGTAGTGTTGGCCAAAGAAGCCGCCGAGACGCTGGGGTATCCCTTTGAGTATCATGATGTGACTAATACCGGCAGTACGGATATGGGCGATATTTCGCTGGTGATGCCGGCCATTCATCCCTATGCCCCCGGTGCGGTGGGACTCAGCCACGGAAAGGATTATTTTATCGACGATCCGGAGCTGGCCTGCGTAAAAAGTGCTCAATGGCAGCTGACGATGCTGACGCTGCTTTTGAAGGAGAACGCTCAACGTGCGAAGGATATCCTTGCAAAAGCAAAGCCCGCTTTTGCATCCAAAAAAGACTTTTTTGACTATATCGACGGCCTGAAGGCGCAGGGAGATCGGATCTCCTATGCCGACGGGAAAGCGACGATTGAATTGTGAGGTAAATACTATGTCAAAAGTAACCTGGAAGCCGGGCACGCTGATGGCCCCGGTGCCCCCGGCGCTGATCTCCTGCGCCCATAACGGAAAAGATAATTTGATCACCATCGCCTGGACGGGAATTCTCAATTCCGAGCCGGCAAAAACCTATATTTCGGTGCGGAAAGAGCGGTTTTCTTATAACCTGATTAAGGAGAGCGGCGAGTTTGTGATCAATATGCCCACCTCCCATATTATCCGTTCCGTTGATTTCTGCGGGGTGCGCAGCGGCAAGGATCTGGATAAATTTGAGGCCTGCCGCTTAACACGGGAAAAGGCATCTAAAGTCTCCTGTCCCATGGTGGCAGAAAGTCCGGTGAGCATAGAATGCAAGGTCACCGAGGTGGTACCTTTGGGTACGCATGATATGTTCATTGCCGATATCGTAGCGGTGCATATCGATGAGCAGTATATCGATGAGAAGGGCAAATTTCATCCGGAAAAATGCTCTTTTGCGGCTTATGCCCATGGGCAGTATTTTGCTTTAGGGAAGAAGATCGGATCCTTCGGCTATTCGGTGAAGAAGAAAAAGAAATAAGACCGCCGTTTTTGCAAAAAAATATGGCACCCTTAATGGGTGCCATATTTTTTGGTGGAGACAACTGGAATCGAACCAGTGACCCCTTGCATGTCAAGCAAGTACTCTAACCAGCTGAGCTATGCCTCCACAACGCTTAATCATTCTACTATAAGCGTCTGGCTTTGTCAAGACTTTTTTGAAAACAGATGCTTTCTTCTTTGATTAAAGAATAGGATATCGGACGTGCGGCATCCAGATCCTCCTCTTCTAAGGAGACAGCGGTGATGCGGCGGTTCTCATAGGTGGTGTAGTAATAGCGGCCGGCGGCGGGATCGCAGCAGCAGGTGTAGCGAGTGATGATGGGGGTGCCTTCTTTGGAAAGAGCGACTCCTTCGGGTACCGACACTGCATCCATGCAATGGAAAAAGGAGGATATACCGCCGTCGGCAGGAGAATGCTTTTTGGCGAAGGCCGCCCGCACGAAGCGGGAAGCGGAGGACCAATCCCCGGGGAGGCCCATGGCGCCCATGCCCCGGCTATAGGGGGAGAGCAGGCCATCTGCAAAGCGGTCGGCGGGATAGTCTGCGGTCAGATTGAGATAGTCTGTCAGATGGGTCATTTGATAATCAAAGGGCGGATTATTGGTCAAAATGCCGATGGGGTTTTCATGGATCTTCAACCCCTGGGCGGTGGGTTCTAAGGTGAGCGCGCTGCTTTGATCTGCCACTATCCAATGGAGCGGAGAGAGGGGCAATTCCTTAGAAAAAGGTTCGTTTATGAGGTTGACCCTTGTAAGCAGGGCCCGTGCCGCCTTCAGATCCGGACATTGCCCTAAGATCCAGGGGATCAGTTCATAGGGCGCGACATTGTATTTTTCTTTTTCCGACGGAAGGTAGACGGCGTTGTCCGCAAAGAGCAGACCCGCCATAAAAAGTCCGTGCTCATTGAAGGCATCGTAATAGAGGGGAACTCCTTCTGCTACCGTTGCCATCCCCAAAAGGACATAATGCTCCTCAATGGCGGGCAGCATTTTAAAGGAAAGACGTGCCCTTCGGGGAGTGAGGGTTACCGTTTCTCCGTAGCCTTTATGATGGTCTAAAGTCCGTCCGAATAAATTGTTGAAACAAATTGCCGTACACATATGCATAGTATAAGAAAAACGGCAGAAAATATTTAAAGAAGAGAAAAAGCAACTTTCGGTTGCTAAATTTTAAAGTATGGATGGTAGACTTTACACACCTGCAGGTGCTATAATTTGAGTATCACCCGAAGGACAGGAGGCAAAGGGATGGATCTCGGAGAAAATATTTATAAGTGTCGCGTAGAGCAAGGGTTGTCCCAAGGGGGGCTTGCCGATGCGCTGGGGGTCTCCCGTCAGTCGGTATCCAAATGGGAAAACAATTCGGCCGTCCCGGAGCTGGACAAGCTGGTGAGGATGAGTGAAATGTTTGATGTCACCTTGGACGAATTGGTGCACGGCAAAGCTCCGGAAAAATCGGTTTCCGAAACAGCCGCCCACGCCCATGTGATGTATCCGAATCTGTCGGGACGAATCCTGATCGGCTGTGCAATGCTGTTGTTTGGTATGGTTTTCTTTCTGCTCTCCATTTTTTGGGGAGATCATCTGCGGTTTGGAGAGGAGTTTGGAGAGCTGGTTTCCATTTTGATCGTGTTGATCAGCGTTGCGCTGATCGCCGCCTATAACTGGGCGGTCATGGCGATCTGCTCGGTGATCTACCTGATCTACGGAATCATTTGCACCGGGATCCTGCATGTGCATAGTGTTCCCAGTTATGTCTTTATGTTTTTGTCCGGACTGGTGATCCTGGTCTGGTTCTTGGTCCTCGGCCTGCATTCCAATAAAAATCTATCCGACGCATAAAAAGAGCTCGATGGTTTTCCATCGAGCTCTTTTTATTTTAAAGGTTTCGATTCATCTGTAAATCCTAATAAATAGTCGGATGAAACATTGAGGATAACACAAATCTTCCGAAAGACTTCTACCGTCATTGCGGTTTTACCGGTTTCATACCGATTATATTGCTGATGGCGCATTTCCAAAAGCCTTGCCAACTCTCGTTGGGTCAAGTTCCGGTCTTTTCGCGCTTTTTGTAAGCGATCTGTGTAATAAACCATTTAGTTGCCTCCTATATTTATGGCTCTATTATAAAAAATAATAAAAGAAAAAGATAGATTTACTCTTGACTTGGCAACTGATCAGTTGTATAATTGGGTTGAAAATAAACTGATTAGTTTCCAAAAAGGAGGGCTTTATGAAAAAACGAATCAATTTAACTCTTGATGAAGAGGTATTAAACCGTCTGCGGGAGATCGCCGAAGAAGAGGTTCGTTCGCTTTCTCAAACCGTTAACCGAATCTTAAAGCGGCATCTTGAAAAAATTACGGATGAGTCTCATTAAACTTTTCAAACAGCTCCTCTGCCATGGCTTTCATTTCGCCAGGCTCCACCTTTAGGACCTGGCGGTCATAAGTCATGAGGCCGTTGGTCTCGTCCTCCACATCGCTGACCTGCGTGTAAACGGTGGCGCAAAGGCCTCCCTCGATGGTGGGAAGGATCTCCCGGCGGTAGAGGGCCAATACTTCTTTTTCCAGTTCTTTGGGCTCTTCGGTGAAGAAGTGGTAGCCGCTGTTTTCGTCCAGGTTAAAGGAATGGTCTTTAACCTTGCAGGAATAGCCGCCGAACTCCGAGAGTACCATGGGCTTGCCGGGAACGCCCGCCAATTTGATCGGCTTAAAATAGATATGATCGCTTTCTACATCGGTGCGGGTCTCCTTGAACCAGCCGGAGGTGGTATCGAAGATGCGGGTCTCATCCATGGACTTGAAATCGGTGTAGCATTGGTCGGCCTTAAACTGTCCCCAGCCTTCATTGAAAATGGTGTAGTATATGACGCTTGGGTGATTATAGAGGGTGTCGATGATACCCTTGCCGTGGCGGTAGAATTGCTTTTTGCGTTCTTCATTTGCCCGATGGGTCAGACCCCGCCGCAGCCAGACGGTGGGGATGGCGGTGTCAATGAAGAAATCATACCGTCCCGAATTAATGAAATCCTGAAAGACGGCCATGCCGTATTTGTCGCAGTAATAGTAGAACAGCTCCGGCTCCAGCTTGATATGCTTGCGGAGCATATTAAAACCGCACTCCTTCATTTTGAGGATATCGTTTTTAAAGCCGTCCTCGGTGGCGGGCAGGTAAATTCCGTCACTGAAATAACCCTGATCCAAAAGCCCGTGGAAGAAATAGGGCTGATCGTTTAAGCAAAGCAGCGCTTTCCCTTTTACCTGTTTGACGGTAATGGTGCGCAGGGCAAAATAGGACTCCACCCGATCCTCGCCGCGGAGTACCGAGAATTCGTAAAGATGAGGATCCTCGGGCGTCCATAAATGAGGATCTTCCACCTCGATCGTTATACGGTCAGTAAATTTATATTCTTTTTTGCCGAATAGTAAAGTGTTTTCGCCTTCTGCTTCGATGGTAACATCGGTATGAGTAGGGGTGATTTTGAGTTTGCGGATGGGATCTTGGGGCAGGCTTTCCAGCCAGACGGTCTGCCAGATGCCGCTGACCTTGGTGTACCACATGCCGCCCCGCTTCGACCGTTGCTTGCCGTAGGGCAGCGTGAGATCCAGAGGGTCGGTGACCTGGACTCGCAGGGTGTTTTGGCCTTCGATGAGGGCGTCGGTGATATCAAAGGAGAAGGGGAGATAGCCGCCTGTATTTTTGCCGACGGACTTTTCGTTTATAAAGACCTCCGTATATTGATCCACCGCACCGAAGTGCAGAATCACCGTGTCTTTTTGAAACCCTTTGGGGAGGGAAAAGGTGCGGGTGTAGATCAACAGATCTCCTTTTTCGGTGATCCGCTCCACCCCCGAAAGACGGCTTTCCGGTGGAAAGGGAACGAGGATCTGGGTGTTCAGCGTTTCTTTTTTGGAGCGGATCTCTAAATTCCATTTGCCGTTTAAGCAGAGATAGGAGTCCCGCTTCATCTGGGGACGCGGATATTCGGAAAACGGCACTTGGTCTAAATCTTCTTCAAAGGGGGTCTTTAAAGAAACGGTACGGGGCTTTTTGGTGGCCTTGATCCAGAGGAAGAAGGGCAGGATCGCCAGAATGGCGGCCAACGCCCCTAAAAAGATGTATTCGTTGGGGATAAAGGAGGTGGTGCCGTCGCTGTTGACCACGGTCTCGGCATTGGAAAGGATCATCTTACCAATCGCGGGGCCGATAATGCCCGGCACAAAAACCTGGGAAAAGATTCGTACGCCCTGAAACTGTCCGGCTTTTCCCATAGGGGTATAGTCGCGTACTGCCGCGCCAAAGACCGCCATCCCCGAAAGGTAGCCGCTCATCATCAGAAGAGAGCCGGCAAAAACCAGGACGGTGGAGCGGAACATAAAGAGTAAGCAGTAGCCGGCCATCAGCAGAAGGACGGAGATCAGGCCTGCAAATTGGAAGCCTTTTTTATCGTAAGCCTTGCCCCAAAAGGCGGTAAAGACCGCTGCCAGAATGATGGCAGGTGCCATGATCAGCACATAGTTGGCCATCTTCAAAGACTCGGTGTAATAGAGGATCAGATAGGGCATAAAGATCTGAATGGAGATATTAAAGACGATAAAGGCCAAAAGGGTGACATAAAGGGTGGGATTGGCCTTGATTGTTGCGGGACGGAACCCATGGAGAATGGTCTTAAAATACGGCTCTTTGACCGGGACGATCTTAGGTTCTTCAATAAAGAAGAGGCCCAAAATGCCGAAGATCAGTGTCAGTGCACCAATGACGGTGAAGATCACCGTCCAGCTGCTGCTTTCTTTCAGATCAAAGAACATAAATCCGCCGAACACCACCAGAATGGCCAATAAAGGCATCATGGAGTTGATGCCTTCGGCAGCGCCGCGGTTGGTGCTGTCGGTGGAGTCGGTGAGCCAGGCGTTGAAGGCGGCATCATTGGCGGTGGAGCCAAAGAAGGTCATAACGCAATCTAAAATAATGGTCAGGGACACACCCACCGCAGCGGCAGAAGCCGCCATGGGGAAGAGTGCCGACAGTACCTCGGTACGCAAAAGGGTAAAGCTTAGGATAGAAACGCCCCAAAGAATGTAGCCTGCCGAGATAAAGACCTTCCGTTTTCCAAGACGGTCGGAAAGTGCACCCATCAAAACGGTGGTCAGGGTGGCGGCAACAGAAGAGGCGGCCACCATATTGGAAATGTCGGCGGCAGAGGCGTTGAACATATTATAAATGAAGACGTTGAAATACATATTTTCAACGACCCATGCGATCTGCCCCATCAAACTAAAAATGGTAAGGGCGCACCAAAAGCGCCCGGAAAGCTTGGTTTTCATAAAAGAACCTCCTCGTTGGGATGGTTTAATCATATCATATCGGAGGAAAAGATGCAACCGTGCGTATTGTTAAAAAACGCCCCGCCATACAACTGTATGGCGGGGCATTTGCAAAAAGTCAGATCAGATTAGGCGTTAAAGTATCGGCATGGGCGTAAATCTGCGTACAACCTTTAAGATCGGCTTTGGGGACGATAATGGTTAGTAGAAAGTTGCCTTCCCCCCAATCAAGAAGTGTATCTTCGGTGATGTCCTCGGGAGCGAGCGTAAAAGAAAGGGATTCACCCCTTTGCTCAACGGATCGGGCTTCATACCGATAAGAGCAACTCAATGAACGAATGTGTACCACAATCAGACTGTTGCTTTCAAAAAAGGTATCGTCGCAATGGGAGGTTACTTTTTGAAAGGGTGGAAGTGAACCGTCCAAGCTGTGATCTTCGAGTCGATCTTGCAACAGCGCCAGAGCATCTGCGGTATCCAATCGGATCAGCGGTAGAGGGACACATTTATGGGAATCGCTCAATGCGGCTTCAGGACACTCGTCGCAACGGAAGATAGACGGTAATAAATCGGCATTTCCTCCCCAATACTCAGACAGATCGGTATGATACGGGAATGTTACTGTGTTCTGGGAGGGATCGGTCGTTGGAACCTCCGCAACCGGTTTGGTTGTTATAGCTTCTTCGGGAAGATCCGGTTCTTTTTGTGCAGGAATATCAACCGTTTCGTTGGAAGGTGTCGGAGTAGGAGTATCAACTGCTTCATCGGAAGGCGCCGGAGAGGGTATGATGGTTTCATTCACTTCTTCCGATGGTGTTGCGATCAGCGGATCCTCTTCGCTTTTTAATGCCGAGCATCCCGTAAATAAAAGAAGGACAGCAACGAAGATGAATAGAAAAGCTTTTTTCAAAAGAACCTCCTTGTTTTAAACAAATTGCCATGCGATAGCAAAGCTTTCACTTGTAGTACTGTATTCGTCTTTGGCAATTTGCAGGGTGTATGTACCCGTTTGTGTTGTGGGAAAATGAATAATTTCAAAGGGACTCGGACTTGCTGAGTACCCAACCATATTACCATTAGGATCGTATAAAGCCATATTGATATCAGTTAAAGGAATATTGCTGTTAATGGTTCCGGTGTGATTGTTGGAAGATACTTGTTTATTCCACACAAGAACGATTCTGATAAAATTGACAGTTCCGCTTACAGTAATGGTTTTTGTATAACTGTTTGTTAACGTGCCGGATGTAAATCGGTTATTTCGGACAGTATTAAAACTATCTAAGGAATCAACCACGCCGGCACAATAAAAAGATTCAGCGCTATTAGTATTATTATATGTATTTCGATTATTAAAGTCGTGACCGCCAACCATAACAAGCGCTTTGATCAAATTGGGTTTTGCCGCGATGGAAGGCTTTGCTTCAATGAGTTGAGCAATCAGTCCGGCGACATGCGGAGCAGCGGCACTTGTTCCGTTGTCTTCGTATCCGGCCGCTGAGACTAAAACTGCCGGAGCATAAACTTCAGGTTTATTGCAGACCAGATGTTTTTGACTTGTATTATCATACAGTACATCATTTGAAACATCAGTGGTTTGTTCATCACTGATTCCGCCGACGGCGATGCAATTATAAGCGAGAGCAGGGGTGGAAACATATGCTGAAGCGCCATTGTTTCCGGCTGCTGCGACAAAAGAAACGTTGTGTTGGTGAACAATATGATCGACCCAATTTGCTATACTGTCGTATGTACCGGTCGATGTTGACCAACCGGCACTCATGTTGATAACATGAACACCGCTATTAAGTAAAGTTTCAGTAACTGTATAAAAAGAACTGTTTTCGTTTATGCCGACCGAATAGAGCTGAGCATCCGGTGCCATGCCGTTTTTGCCCACTAGAATACCGGCGACCCATGTCGCATGCATGTTTTGTGAAAAAGAAAGCGTAGAGGGAAAAGTTATGCTACTGTCGGAAAAATCCGAATGGGAAGTAAAAGGAATTCCCGCTTCAATTTGTCCTATTTTTACGCCATCACCCGTTAAGCCCTGAACATTTCTTGTATAGCTTCCGTTAATCGTAGGAAGACTGCTTGATAAGTAATCTTCGACAGGGGCATCATCGTGATAATAAATGTTGGTTACACTATCGTTTTTAATTAGATTCTTAATATCATTTATGGATGCATTACAAATAATTAAAGGGGCATATTGGCTAATAAATTCTATGTTGTTCAAATTTAACTCTTGAACAAATTTAGAGTTGTGTGTTTGGTAAGCGGACTTAGAAAGATTTCGTTTTTCCAGGATAAAACTATTGGTTTGTTGAAGGTCTGCAGCCCGCTGTTCTTTCGTTTGATTTAGATAATTTGTAATATCTTGATTTACATCACTGGTTGCGATGGAGTCAAGAAACTGCAATTCTTGTAAAGAGAGCACGCTTTTGTTAGAGGCGGTCTCATCATAGTTGGTATTTATTTTTGCTTGTTCCAAGATGGAATCATGGTCAATGTCCTCTAGCCAAATGACAATAGGGATTTTTTCTGATGTTGTAGTTGTGTTCATTTTTTGTTGTAGAAGTATGTCTATTTTTGCGGCGTGAGCATTGATGGTCTCTGCAGAAATTAATGAACACATAGAAAGAGCAAGTGCAAGTGTTGAAATAAATGAAATCAATCTTTTTTTCATAAATATAAACCTCCGTTTAATAAATCACTAACTACTGATAAAATAATGTGCCATTGGTATCACCCCCTTTTTGTGTTTTACAATTTTATTATAGCAAAAAAATAATGGATGCAAATGCGATTTTATAAATTCATCACATTTAACAAAAATGAAATTTGTGCAACTTTTTTGTCCAACTTTAAAATTTGTTCACAATTTAAAATACTTATTTTAAAAAATTCTGGTTTTTAGGTGGGATTTAGAGCATTTTTGATTTGTTTTGATTGAAATTTTAAATCAAACATTACGATTATATAATTAGAACCCAGCTTTTAAATAAAAATTTTTGTCATAATCTACAAATTATAAAAAGGTCCCGAAGTGGAACGCTTCGGGACCTTTTGTTTTTAGAGATCATCGACGGTTACTGTGCCATCTTCGTTTACCGTAATGCGCATACCGTCCTTTACATAGTTGAGGAACTCATCGCCTAAGCAGTCAATGACCGGCATGGAAACATCATCCAGCCAAACATCTGCCAGAATGGAGCCGGCGGCTGCCAGAGAGTCGATATGGTTGGAGAAGAGCATGCAGGCCGGCTGCCGCTTCATGGCGCAGGCGCAATAAAGCACCATGCCGCCGGTGGTGGAGCCGATGGTCTGGGGAAGGCAGAGCGCCTTGCCCCGCATGGCCTTGCCGTAGAGATCGGGGTTGTTCTGATCGCCGCAGGTGGCTTCCTTATCGCCGAACTGCAGAGCCTTTTGGAAGGAGGCTAAGGTGTTGAGACCGCTATGGGTCACTAAGGCTTCGGCAGTCACATTGCCGGGAGCCACAACGCGTCCTCTAAAGGTTTTCATACTTATTTGCCTCCTTTCGTGATCTGAACGAGGATCTCCTCGTCGGTATAGTAGCGTGCGGTGGTATAAGTACGCAGCTTATTGGAAGAGGTAATGACCGGCATCTTGCCTGCCAAAGGATTGTTCATATACATCAGCGGACAGATATAGGACACGATCACACCGGTGGCCTTGAGCCGAGCGGCATAAGGCGTTTTTTCAAATTCTTCGATGACACCGGGGGCCGCCGTAAAGACGGTGGGGATCAGTACCTTCTTGTTGCCGGCCTCTTTGAGGGCGGTTTCCACCTTGTCGGTCCAATCCTTCAGCTGCTGCAGGCTCATATGGGGACAACCCATAAAGCAGAGCTTGGGCTTGGCATCTTTGTTCTTCCAGATAATGGGATATTCGTCATAAACACGCTGCAGCTCTGCATCGGTGATGACATATTCTTTAGCACCCTCGGCGATGAGGCTTTCGCTCAGCTCAACCGCCTCAGGAGTCAGGTTCGCCACATGGTAGAGACCCACCGCACCGTTGGAGGCGGTGGCGGCGCCGAAGTCCTTGAGGTAGGAGCAGGCCTCGTCGGTGAGCTCCGTGCCCAGCCATTTGTCAAGCCCGACGATGTAAGGAACATCCTCCATCACCTTCATGCCGATGGCAGAGCCTAAAAGCTGTGCCTCGGGCTTTTTGGTGGTCTCCACTTTAATGACCCAGGTGGCCTTTCGGCCTTCGTCGGTCAGCAGACCGAAATAAGGAACATAGCCTGCAATGGAGCCCATAATATCCATAATACCGGAGTTGCGGTTGCAACGGGCACCTAAGACCGAGTTGACATAGGCCACCGCGGAGGACTCGGCCCAGCTTAGGATCTCGCCCTTCTTGGGCTTGTTGCCTACCTGATCCAGATAGCAGGCGCAGGTAAAGGCGTTTTTATCCATCAGTCCCAGCTTTTGCAGCTGATCCTCGTAGAAATCCTGCTTGGAATACATGAACTTATTGAAGATCAGGTTCATAATGGGATTGGCGGGCACATTCTTATCCAGAGGACGGGGGTCCATGGAGAATTTCTGCTGAGAGACGGCACCCGCTCCGATCAGCTGATCCATCAGGTCATAGACCGGCCCGATCATTTTCAGACCGAAGGAGGTGACCAGGTGGTTATATTCGCCGGTGACCGGCACCAGTTTTTCGGCGCCGAAGGCATCCCCGTACATGACTAAGGTCTTCATGACCTTGGCCATGGTTTCACCCTTGGAGCCATTTAAAATGGCTTGTTGTTCTTCTGTTAAATACATAACGGCCTCCTTATAATTTCATACAAATGTCCCAGGCCTGCCAGATGACGGTGCGCAGATTGCCCACCTTACAGGCATCGCCCACAATGTGAACATGCTTTGCCTTTTTGGCGATGGGTGCACTGCAGTATCCGGTGGACAGGATCACAGAGTCGGCATCGATCTTGAAGGTCTTGCCCTCTTTATCGGTAACCGTTACGCCGTCTTCCACGATGGAAGTAAGGCGGGTCTCCAGATGGACAGGAACCTTGTTGGTTTTAAAGAAATCTCTTAAGTAACTGGTGTTGGCAAGACAAACACCCTTGGTGGTGATCAGATCGTCCTGCATTTCCACAATCGTGGGCTTTTTGCCCTGCAGGTATAGCTCATAAGCGATCTCACAGCCGGTAAGACCGCCGCCGATGACCGTGACTCTTTCACCCACTTTCTTTTTGCCCAGCAGGAAATCGATGGCCTCAATGCCCTTATCGGCACCGGGAACCGGAATACGGTTGGCGGCGGAGCCGGTGGCCACAATGACCTCGTCGGCACCTAAAGCGTCGATCTGGGTGATCTCGGTATTCAGCTTGACCTCAATGGGATATTTGGTTAGCTCCCGTTTGTACCAGGCGATCAGATCCTTATCCTTTTCTTTGAAGGAGGGCGCAGCTGCCGCAATGAATACGCCGCCCAGCTCGCCGGACTTTTCATAAAGCGTTACCTTATGACCCCGTTTGGCGCATACCAGAGCAGACTCCATGCCGCCGATGCCGCCGCCGATGATCGCAATATTCTTCTGCTTTTTCGCCGGCTCAATATGGTATTTCTTGGACTGCATGGTCTCAGGATTCAAGGCGCAGCGGGCAAGGCCCATGGTATCGGTCAGATCCTGGGTATTGGCATGGCCCTTGGAGGAAGAGAAATTAAAGCAGCCGGCATGGCAACAGATACAGGGGCGGATATCCTCCAACCGTTCCTCGATCATTTTGGTGATCCATTCAGGATCGGCCAAAAACTGGCGGGCGATGCCCACAGCGTCGATGCGGCCGTCGGCTACCGCCTCTGCGCCGACCTCCGGCTCCATTCTACCGGCGCAAACCACCGGGATATCCACAAACTTCTTGATATGAGCAACGCTCTCTAAGTTGCAGTTTTGGGGCATATACATAGGGGGATGGGCCCAGTACCAGGAATCGTAGGTACCGTTGTCGGCATTGAGCATATCGTAGCCCGCATCCTGCAGGTACTTGGCAGCCTTCTCCGACTCTTCCATCGTTCGGCCCTTTTCCTCGTAGATCTCGCCGGGAAGGGCACCTTCGCGGAAATCCTTGACCTTGGACTCTACCGAGTAGCGGACGGATACGGGGAAATCCTCGCCGCAGGCTTTTTTGATGGCCTGCACCACTTCTACCGGGAAGCGGTAGCGGTTTTCAAAGGAGCCGCCGTATTCATCGGTGCGCTTATTGGTCCAATCCATGGTAAACTGATCCAGAAGATAACCCTCATGGACTGCATGGACCTCCACACCGTCCACCCCTGCGTCCTTACAGAGCTTTGCGGTTTTGGCAAAGGCCTCGATGATCTCATGGATCTGTTCTACCGTCAGTTCCGGGGTGGTGATCTCCGGATCCCAGCGGGAGGGCAGCGGACTGGGGCTTGCCAACTCATGGTTGGTATCAATAATGGGTTTGATGATGGCACGGGTGATCTTGTTTTTGTGCAGCGGTGCGACCAACTCGGTAATGGCCCAGGAACGGCCCATACCGGCTGTAAGCTGAATAAAAAGTTTGGCGCCGGTCTTATGGATCTCGTCCATAAATTCTTTCAGCTCTTCAAACATCTTGGGATTCTGCCACAGCCACTTTCCCCAGAAGGTATCGCGCAGAGGGGCGATGCCGGGGATGATCAGTCCCACATTGTTGTTTGCCCGCTCCAGGAAGAATTTTGCGGCCTCCTTATCGAATTTACAGCCGGTCAGCTCGAACCAGCCGAAAAGAGAGGTGCCGCCCATGGGGCAGAGCACAATGCGGTTTTTAATCTCCACATTGCCGATCTTCCAGGGGGTAAACAGTGCTTCGTATTTTTGATCCATAAATCAAAACACATCCTTCTCGAAAAAATTATTACTTTTATTATAAGGAAAAGTAAGGAAACCGTCAAGGTGGATTAAAATAGTTTAATCTGTTGCAATCTTTCCCGATTAATTATATAATTATAATATCTATGCATTATTTAGGGGTAATAAATGAGTAAGAAGAAATGGATCAAAAAACGCCACGGTATCATCCGTGCCATCGCTGCCGCCACCTTGGGAATTTATGTACGGCTGTGGTACGGAGTGAAGGTGGAAAAATTCAGGGAGCAGGGCAAGCGGCCTTATCTTATTGTTATGAATCATACCACCTTCTGCGATCAGTTTTTGGTGGGGATGGCCTTTCGGGGACCGGTCTACTATATTGCCTCAGAAGATCTCTTCTCCAACGGCTGGATCTCCCGCCTGCTTACCTGGGCGGTGGCACCGATTCCGATTAAAAAGCAGACGGTGGATGTCCATGCGGTCGCCAATTGTATCCGGGTCGCAAGAGAGGGCGGCACCATCGCCCTGGCTCCTGAGGGAAACCGTACTTATTGCGGCAAGACCGCTTATATTAAACCGTCCATCGTAAAACTTATTCGAAAATTACATCTGCCGCTGGCGGTCTTTCGCATTGAGGGCGGCTATGGAGTACATCCCCGGTGGAGTGATGTGGTGCGTAAAGGACCCATGCGGGCCTATGTCTCCCGTGTGGTGGAAACGGAAGAGTATTCCGGGATGAGCGATGAAGAGCTTTTTGCTCTTTTACAGCGGGAGATGAATGTGAATGAGGCGCAGGCCGATGGGGCTTATGAGCATCCCCAAAATGCGGAGTTTCTGGAGCGGTTGCTGTATGTTTGTCCCAAGTGCGGTCTTTCGGAGTTTGAGAGCCGGGAGGATCGGATCCGCTGTAAGAACTGCGGCCTGACGGTACGCCATAAACCCACCAAAGAACTGGAGGGCGTGGGAGAGACGATCCCCTTCCGTTTTGTGGCCGATTGGTATGATTATCAATGTGATTTTGTTAATCAACTGGATCCCAATGCCTTTTTGAAGATCCCCATGTACACGGACACGGTGCGGCTTTCGGAAGTCGTTCTTTATCAAAAGAAAAACATTCTTCTAAAGGAGACGGAACTGCAGCTCTTCGGCGATCGGCTGACGGTGGGGGAGACCGCCGTCCCCTTTACGGCAGTCACCGGTATTACGGTTCAGGGCAAAAATAAACTGGTGGTCTATTGGGACGGAAAGGTCTGGCAGATGAAGGGCGGCAAACGCTTCAATGCCATTAAATATATGAACATGGCTTATCGCTATAAAAATGTAAATGAAGGAGACGGAAATGGAAAGTTTTTGGGATTTTAGTGTTTGGGGTACTATCCATTTAGCGGCTGTTTTGCTGCTTTCGTTGCTAGTGGCCAATATGTTAAAACGGTCGGTCAAGTGGTTGGAGGCCTCTCTGATCCCCACCTCGGTGCTGGGCGGTCTGATCTTGCTGGTCATTACCGGCATTTACAGCGCTTTTACCGGTGAGAATCTTTTTAATACCGCCTTTTTCGGCGGCAACGGCATTAATACCCTGGAGATCATCACCTATCATACGCTGGCGCTGGGTTTTATTGCATCCACCTTTAAGAGCGGCAGCGGTAAGCTGACGAAGGAGCGAACGGTTGAGATCTTTAATACCGGCGTTCATACGGTATCGACATATCTGATCCAGGCTGTTTTCGGCTTAGGTATTACCATGATCGTGGCTCTGATCATAAAGGACTTTTTCCCCGCCGCCGGTGTGTTGCTGCCTTTTGGCTACGGGCAGGGTACCGGGCAGGCTCTCAATTACGGCGGCATTTATGAAAATGAATTCGGTTTTGTGGGCGGTAAGAGCTTCGGTCTTACCATCGCCGCGCTGGGATTTTTAAGTGCCAGTATCGGTGGTGTCATTCATCTGAATATCTTAAAGCGCAAGGGTAAGATCAAGACCTTCGGTTCTCAGGAATCGGCGTTGGTAAGCGAGAATGTTCAGGGAGACGATGAGATCCCCATGCAGGGCAGTATGGATAAGCTGACGGTTCAGCTGGCGCTGGTGGCGGCGGGCTATTTTCTGGCCTATGGAATGATGTATGCACTGGGTCTGCTGCTGCCGGGTATGAAATCGGTGATCTACGGCTTTAACTTCCTTCTGGGTGTCTTGAGTGCCACCCTCATTAAGACGGTTATCAATGTCCTGCGCAAAAAGAAGATCATCAACCGCCAATATATGAATGACTTTTTGATGACCCGCTGCAGCAATTTCTTCTTTGATGTTATGGTGGTGGCCGGCATTGCTGCTATCCGCCTGAGTGTGCTGGAGCGGTATTGGGGCGTGATGCTGATTTTAGGTGTTGTAGGACTTGTGATCACCTATGCTTATGTGTTGTTGGTCTCTCGCACGCTTTTCCCCAAGTATTCCGAAGAGCAGTTTTTGATGATGTACGGAATGCTTACCGGTACCGCCAGCACGGGCATTATCCTATTGAGAGAAATTGACGGCGAGTTCAAGACCCCCGCTGCCGATAATATGGTTTATCAGAATTTTCCTGCCATCGTTTTCGGCTTCCCCATGATGCTGCTGGCGACCCTGGCACCGAAAAAGCCCTTGCTGACGCTGATCATTCTGATGGTTTTCTTTGCGGCGATGAATCTCATTCTTTTCCGCTCGAAAATCTTCAGAAAAAAAGTCCAATGAGAAAAAAGGTCATCACCGGCGCGTTGATGGCGCTGATCCTTCTTTTTTGGATCTATATTGCCGCATTGGTGCCCTATACCCATGACGATTGGGAGTGGGGCATCGATGCGGGTCTGGAACAATGGCTGACCGGTGCGGTCAATAACCGTTTTGCGGGCAACTTTTTTGTGGTGATCATGACCCGCTCTTCTTTGGTGAAGGTGCTGCTGATGGGGGCAATCTTGTTTGCCCTTCCCGTACTGATGGCATTCCTGACGGAGGGCGGATCGTTTTTTGCCCGATTTTTGGCGGGAAATCTGATCCTGCTTTCCCTGCCGCTGACTGTTTGGCGGCAGACGGTCGGCTGGGTATCCGGCTTTGCAAATTATTGCATTTCGTCAGCGATGCTGCTGGGCTGGCTGCTGTTGCTGCGGCGGTTTCTTTTGGCGAAGAAAAAAACTGTTCTGCCGGCTCTGCTGCTGTTTTTCTATACAACGGTCGCCGGTTTGTTTTTGGAAAATCAAACGGTATTGATGCTGTTGGTGGGTCTTTGCTTGGTCGGATGGGCTCTGTATCGCCGTCAAGGACGTATCATGACCTTTTGTACTTTGGCCGGAGCAGCAGTCAGCTGCTTTTTTCTGTTCTATAATCCCCTCTATACGGAACTCAATTCCACCGGTACGGCGCTGAACGGAATTCGCACGTTGGCGTTCCCGGTGGACGGCACCTTATGGGAGGCGCTGACTGCGCTGTTGTCCCGTTATGGAATAGAGCTGCTGCCGGAGCTTTTTCGGCTGAGTCCGGCCTTTTGCCTGATGGCGGTGCTGCTGCCCCTTTGCTGTTTTTTGCGGAGTGGGAAAAAACGACTGATGCTGCTGGCCCTTTGGCCGGCGGCTCATGGATTGCTGTGCCTTTTCTACCCGCAAGCGCCCGCTTGGAGCTCGGCATTGGGTGCCTGCGGCAGCTGGGCGGTGGCAATTCTCTCCGCCGCCATGTCTTCGGACGGATGGCAAAGAAGGGTTGTTTTACTACTAATGGCCGTATTTGTTGTGGCACCTCTGGCGGTGGTCACAGAGACCGGCGAGCGACTCTTTCTGCTCCCGTTTTTACTGACGGCGCTGGCTTTGTTGGATGCCGCCGCCCCGCTTTTGAATAAAAAAGGACTGCTGTCGGGGTGCGCTTTGCTGGTTTGTATCCTAATGCTTCGCTACGGGTTTATTTACCATCAGGTAGAGCGCAGTTCCCGGCTGCGGCAGGAGCTGGTGGCCGCTGCAGTGGAGCAGGGAGCGGATTCGGTGATCCTGCCTACCGAGCGCTGGCGAATCTGGTGGGGACGCAATCCTCAAACAGAGCGGTATATGGAATGCTACCGGGAGTTTTACGGAATTCCGCAGGAGTTGACCTTGATTTATCTGCCTGCCGGCTCTCTGGAGCATTGGCCGGAAATTACACAGGAGGACTGGGAACAACGCTGGGTATATTCAAAATAAAGAAAAGGCCGATTCAAGGCGGCTTGTTAATCGTAAGGACGATGGGGAGAACACGCAGAAATTCATTGTTTTTGCACAACGTTTGCGCTCTTTTTAAAGAGCGTTTAACCCAAAAGTCTGCTTTTCCCAGTTTATCCAGCGGGTTCATATTGACAGAAATCCAAAAAAAATATATATTATAAGGTAGAAATTGAGAAAACTAAAGATATCTATATGTTTTTTGAAAGGTAGGTTTTAAAATGGCATTTTCTCTCCATGGGGTTCATGTACCCCACAGAAAAAATACCGCAGATACTGCCGCAGTTCCGATGGCCGCGCCGAAAACCGTCACCATTCCTCTGGGAATGCATATCGGCACGCCGGCGGTTCCTGCAGTAAAGGTGGGAGACCATGTGGATGTGGGCACGCTCATCGCAGAGCAGAACGGCGGGATCTCTTCTCCCGTTCATGCCAGCATTTCCGGTACCGTAAAAGCCATTACCTCGCAGCTGCAGGCCAACGGACAGAAGGTTGCGGCTATCGTTATTGAGTCCGACGGGGCAAACACCCCGGATCCCGCCATCGCACCTCCAACCGTTACCAATCGGGAAGAGTTGGTGGATGCCATTCGCCGGAGCGGGATCGTCGGTCTGGGCGGTGCAGGCTTTCCCACCTATGTGAAATTCAATGCAGATCCCGAGCAGGTGGACGAGCTGGTCATCAACGGCGCAGAGTGTGAACCCTATATCACCAGCGACTCTCTCACCATGACCGAGCGGGCCGAGGATATGGCCTATGCCCTGAAGGCTTTGGAGACCTACCTGGGGATCAAGAAGGTCATTATCGGTATCGAAAACAATAAAAAGAACGCCATCGCTCGGATGAAGGAGCTGGAAAAGGAGGATCCTCATGTGAAGGTGGTCACCCTGCCTGCCGTTTATCCCCAGGGCGGTGAAAAGGTCTTGGTATACCATACCACCGGTAAGGTGATCCCCGCCGGCAAGCTGCCGTTGGATGTGGGCTGTATTGTCTGCAACTGTACCACCCTGGCCTCCATTGGAAGTTATCTGAAAACCGGCATGCCCTTGGTGGAAAAATGCATCACCGTAGACGGCAGCGCCGTAAAGGAACCCAAGAACGTGATCGTTCCCATCGGCACCTCCATGGAGGAGGTTTTTGCCTTCTGCGGCGGCTTTAAAGAAGAACCCGGCAAGGTGCTCTACGGTGGCCCCATGATGGGTGTTGCTGTTCCCGACCTGAGCGCTCCCGTAATGAAAAATACCAATGCCATCCTGGCCTTTGATCAAAAGGATGCCGCTCCTGCCAAGGAGACTGCCTGCATCCGTTGTGGCGCCTGCTACAATCATTGTCCTTTCGGCATCAACCCCAGCGCCATTGAGCGTGCCTATAAGGCAGGGGACACCGCCTCCATGGAAAAATGGGGTGTGGATACCTGTATGGAATGCGGCTGCTGCGCATTTGTTTGCCCCGCAAGCCGCCCCTTAGTTCAGACTAATAAGTTGGCAAAGGCTGCCCTCAAGGCTGCCCGTGCCGCAGAAAAGGAGGCTGAGAAATAATGGGAAAACTGCATATTTCTGTTTCTCCCCATCTCCATAGCGGGCGCTCCACCCAGGGCATCATGCGGGATGTGGTCTTTTCCCTGCTGCCCGCAACGGCGGCGGGCATCGCCCTCTTCGGTCTTTCCGCTGTATGGGTGGTGCTGACCTGCGTTTTTACCGCGGTGCTCAGCGAGGCACTCTTTAACTTCATTATTAAAAAAGAGCAGACGGTGGGCGACTGGAGCGCGGTAGTCACCGGCTTGCTGCTGGCACTGAACCTGCCCGCCAATATTCCCCTTTGGCAGGCGGTCATCGGCACCGTGTTTGCCATCGTGATCGTAAAATGCTTCTTCGGCGGCATTGGTTGCAATGTGGTCAATCCTGCCATCACCGGCCGTGTCTTTATGCTGATTGCTTTCGGCAGCATGGCGCAGGCGGCATTTCCGGTGGATTCCACCGCTGCCGCCACCCCTCTGGTCCAGCTGGGCGAGGGCACGGTGCCCGATCTGCTGGAGCTCTTCCTGGGGAAGTGCGGCGGCAGTATCGGTGAGACCAGCGTTTTGGCGTTGCTGATCGGCTTTATCTATCTTCTGGTGCGCAAAGTCATCTCCTGGCACCTGCCGGTGGTATATATCGGTACGGTCTTTCTCTTCACCTTTGCGGTGCAGGGGGATCTTACCGTGGCGTTGGCCTACATTTTGTCGGGCGGTCTCTTCCTCGGTGCGATCTTTATGGCCACCGATTATGTGACTTCCCCTGCCACTCCCGCCGGCAAGCTGATCTTTGGCTTGGGCGCCGGCATTATTACGGTTTTGATCCGTCTTTGGGGCAACTATCCCGAGGGTGTTTCCTTTGCCATCCTGCTGATGAACATTCTCAATCCCTATATTGAGGCTTGGACCCCCCGTAAAGTGTTTGGAGGGAAAAAGGCATGAATAAGTATGTAAAAAGTATTATCGCGCTGACCGCTATCTGCGCGGCGGTGGCACTGTTGCTCTCTGCGACCAACATGCTCACCGCACCCATTATCGAAAAGAACGAATCCGCCGCCGCCAATGAGGCGCTGCTGGTGGTGATGCCCGAGGGTGAAGACTTCACCCTGATGGATATTTCTTCTTATACGTTGCCTGAGACCGTAACGGAGGTTTATGCCGAGAGCACCGGCGGTTATGTGGTGAAGCTGACCACCGCCGGGTATTCCACCGGTATGGTGATCATGTGCGGAGTGGATGCAACCGGCACCGTGACCGGCGCTACCTGCCTTGCCAGCAACGAGACTTTGGGCGCCGAGAAGACCTATGGTGAAAAAACCGTGGGTAAGACGGTTGCCGATATCGATACGGTGGATACCGTTGCTTCCATGACCAAGACCACCGAAGCCTATCGCAATGCGGTGAAAGACGCCTTGAACGCCGCTGTGATCTTAGGCGGCGGCTCGGTGGATCTGCGTAGCGAGGAAGAGATCCTCAAGGACAATCTCTCCGCGGTGCTCCCCGCCGCAGAGGGCGCCTTTACCCCCTGGTTCATGGTAGAGGAGCTGGAAGGTGTTTCCGCTGTTTATGTTGCCGATAACGGCAGCGGTGTGGTATTCCGGAAGGGCGAAGAGTTCGTTTTGGACGAGGCTCTTTCTGCAGTGGTTGTCGGCTCCAAGACCGAGGAAATGGACACTTCCGCCTATGAACTGCACTCTTCGGTCACCAAGGTAGAAAAGAGCAGCGGCGGTAACTATGTGGTTGAGATCAAAGCCTCCGGCTTCGGTATCAACGGGGATAAGTATTATGATCCCTCCGGTGAGCCCATCCTGCTGCGGGCGTCGGTGACCCCCGCCGGAAAGATCATTGCCTGCGAGACGCTGCAGCAGAGCGAGACCGAGGGCATCGGTTCCGCCTGCGCCGACCCGTCTTTCTATACCCAGTTCAACGGGAAAGACGAAACCAATTATAAAGAGATCGACGCCATCAGCGGCGCCACCCTGACCACCAACGGCTATAAGACTGCGGTGGGTCGGATCTTTGAAACTGTAAAAATTCTGGAAGGAGTGGCCTGATATGCAAAAGAACAGTAACCTTTCGGTCTTAGTCAAGGGCTTGCTCCTTGAAAATCCCGTTTTCGTATTGGTGCTGGGCACCTGCCCCACCCTTGCGACCACCCAAACGGTCATCGGTGCTTTTGCAATGGGTCTTGCCGCCATGGCGGTATTGATTTGCTCCAATGTGGTGATCTCACTGCTCAGAAAGGTGATTCCCGATACCGTTCGTATTCCCTGTTATATTGTTATTATCGCCGGCTTTGTGACCATCGTGCAGATGTTCATGCACGCCTATCTGCCGGAACTCTATGATCTTTTGGGCGTTTATCTTGCTCTGATCACCGTCAACTGCATCATCCTCGGCCGTGCCGAGATGTTTGCCTCTAAAAACTCGGTGGCGCGGTCTGCGCTGGACGGTGTGGGCATGGGTCTGGGCTTCACTCTGGCGCTGCTTTCCATGGCCGTTATTCGTGAGGTCTTCGGTGCCGGTAGCTTTGCGGGGATCGCCATCCCCTTTATCAAGGATCATACCATCGACATTCTGACCCAGGCACCCGGCGGGCTGCTGGTCTACGGCCTTTTGATCTTTGCCGTGACCGCACTGACCCACGGCAAAGCCCCCAAGAAGAAGTCTTTCGGCTGCGAGGGTTGTCCCTCGGCAGGCAATTGCATGAGCTGTACCGGAAAGGAGGAGAACTGAGATGGAAAATACCAAGCTTCTTATCAGTATTCTTTTCGGAAGTATTTTAGTTAATAACTATGTATTGAGCCAATTCTTAGGGATCTGTCCGTTTTTGGGTGTGTCGAAGAAGCTCAACCAGGCAACCGGCATGGGCATTGCCGTTATCTTTGTGATGCTGGTTGCTACCGCGGTCACCTGGCCCATTCAGAAGTTTATTCTCGATCAGACCGGACTGGAGTATATGCAGACCATCATCTTTATTCTGGTCATTGCCGCTCTGGTCCAGTTTACCGAGATCGTTCTGAAAAAGTTTATCCCGGCGCTGCATAAGAGCCTGGGTGTCTACCTGCCTCTGATCACCACCAATTGCGCGGTGCTGGGCGTTACCATCAATAACATTACCGACGGCTATGATTTTCTTCAGTCCATCATCAGCTCTTTGGGCTGCGGTCTGGGCTTCCTCTTAGCCATGGTCTTGTTCTCCGGTGTCCGCTCCCGTATCGACGAGACCCGCATCCCCCAGTATCTTCGGGGTTTGCCGGTCACCCTGATCGCCGCTTCCTTTGTGTCGCTGGCATTTTTCGGGTTCGGTGGGATCGTGGAAAATCTGTTAAAGTGAGGTGTCTGCCATGAATGAAATTTTAATTGCATTATTGGTTGTGGCAGCCATCGGTCTTATTGCAGGCGTTTTGCTGACCTTAGCCTCCCATTTCCTGCGGGTGGAGGAGGATCAGCGGGCGGCGGAGCTGCGCGCCTGCCTCCCCGGCGTCAACTGCGGCGCCTGCGGCTATGCCGGCTGCGACGATTATGCCAAAGCCCTCGCCGAAGGCGGGGTCAAAGCCAACCTTTGTATTCCCGGCGCTGACGAAGTGGCAGTTCAGGTGGCTGCCATCTTAGGCATTGCTGCCGAGGATGTGGCGGAGCAGGTTGCGGTCGTTCATTGCAACGGGACCTGTGATGCCACCTCCAAAAAAGCGATTTATGACGGTGTGTATTCCTGCCGTGCCGCCTCTATGCTCTATGGCGGTCCCGACGCCTGTACTTACGGGTGTCTGGGCTGTGGGGATTGCGCTGATGTCTGCCCGGTGGATGCCATCTGCTTAAAAGACGGCATCGCCCGCATCGACCGCCGCATCTGCATCGGCTGCGGCATGTGTGTGAAAACCTGCCCTAAGGAGATCATTTCCCTGGTACCTCAGGCAGCGACCACCGCAGTGGTTTGCAGCAATAAAGAGAAGGGTGCGGTTGCCCGCAAGGTCTGCACCAATGCCTGTATTGCCTGTAAAAAGTGCGAAAAGAACTGTCCGGAGGGTGCCATCAAAGTGGTGAACGATCTGGCGGTCATTGACTATGCCAAGTGCACCGGCTGTGGTGTTTGCGTAGAGGGTTGTCCCACTCATTGTCTGGTTACTTTATGAGAAAACGACTGCGCAATGACATTTTGTTGATCGGCGGGGTCCTTTTGATAGCGGCGGCCTTTGCTTTGATCTTTTTTCTTACCAGAAAAGAGGGTGCGTATGCCGCTGTTATGAAGAACGGAACCGAGATCGCCCGCTATGCTCTGTCGGCGGAGGGAGAGTATCCCATCACCGACGGGGAGACCGTGACCAATCTTTTGGTGATCCGCGGCGGAAAAGCGGAGATCGCCGAGGCGACCTGCCCCGATCAGATCTGTGTGAACCACCGTGCGGTTTCCAAGGCAGGGGAGACCATTGTCTGCCTGCCTCAAGAGGTGGTCATCAAGATCGTGGCAGAAACCAAAAATGCCCCCGACATGGTGGTGTAAATGAGAAACAAAAAAACGAAAAAACTTGCATTTTTAGGCCTTTGCACCGCGGTAACATTGATTTTGGCTTATGTAGAAGCGTTGCTGCCTCCCTTATGGGCGGCAGTGCCCGGCATCAAAATGGGATTGCCTAATATTATGCTCCTCTTTTTGCTCTATCGTTTTTCGGTGAAAGAGGCGGCGGCGGTCTCTTTGGTGCGGCTGTTTGCGGTGGCGCTGCTGTTTGGCAACATTATGACCCTGGCATATAGCTTTGCCGGGGCAGTGCTGAGCCTTGCGGTCATGAATCTTTTAAAAAGAATTGACCGCTTTTCCATGGTGGCAGTCAGTATTATGGGCGGTATCTTTCATAATTTAGGTCAGGTTTTAGTGGCGATACTGGTATTAGAAACGGCAGAGATTGGGTATTATATGATCGTACTGACCGTTACCGGTACCATAGCGGGTATTTTGATCGGTTTGGCGGGCTATTTGGTATTAAAATATCTTAAACAAAAAGAGATTTAACACCATCTATTGACGAACAGCGAATAATATGGCATAATTTTCTATGGAAAAACTTTAAAGGAGAAAAAATATGAAAAGAGTATTAAGTGCAATTTTGGTTGTTTTGATGCTGGTCAGTTTGACCGCTTGCGGCGGTGCCAAAGCAGAGCCGCTGAAGTTCGGTATGGGTATCACCACCGTTTACGGTGAAGCCACTTCTGCTGACGGCGAGACCGACGGTAAGACCGAAGTGGATGCTACTGCAGCCGCTGTTTTGCTGGATGCTGAGGGCAAGATCGTTCAGCTGGTAATCGATACCGCGCAGAACACCGCCACCTATACCTCCGAGGGTAAGGGTGTTGCCAACACCGCGTTCAAGACCAAGGGCGAAAAGGGTACCGAGTACGGTATGGCTGCCTATGGTAAGGATCTCAACGGCGACGGCGTTGTAAAGGAGTGGAATGAGCAGGTTGCTGCTTTTATCGCTTCTGTGGAAGGCAAGACCATCGATGAAGTGAAGGCCATGGTCGTTGACGGATATGGTAATGCCGATATCCAGACCGCCGGCTGCACCATCGCTGTTTCCGAGTTCGTAGGCGCAGTGGAAAAGGCTGTTGCCAATGCAAAGGAATCTGCCGCCGCCGCAGAGAACACTCTGCAGCTGGGTGTTGTGACCGCTGAGGAAGTGACCGATGCGACCGAAGAGAAGAGCGGTACCATCGAGCAAAACATCAGCTTCACTGCTGCTGTTGTGGACAAAGACGGCAAGGTCGTTGTTGCTGCCACCGATGTGGTTCAGGCTCAGTTAACCTTTGATACCAAGGGTGCCGCTCTCACCGATACCGCCGCTGAGCTGAAGACCAAGGCGGAGAAGGGTACCGACTACGGTATGGCTGCCTATGGTAAGGATCTCAATGGCGACGGCGTTGTGAAAGAGTGGAACGAGCAGGGCGCTGCCTTTGATGCTGCTCTGGTTGGCAAGACCGCTGCTGAGATCGGCGGACTGGTTGTGGAAGGCTATGGCGTTGAAGAAATTCAGACCGCCGGTTGTACCATCGCCATCTCCGATATGGTTGCTGCTGCTGTGAAGGCTGCTACTGTTGCCTAAATCAAACAGAAAAAATAAAAAGGGGTGTCACCGACACCCCTTTTCTTTTAAAGGAAATAGAATGAAACGACTGTTTTCTCTTTTGACCGCGGCGGCGCTGTTGCTGAGCTTTTGTGCCTGCGCGCGGGGCGAAACCAAATATACCGATTATTCCTTTGATTATTTTGATACCGTTACTACTATTGTGGGCTATGCGGACTCCAAAGAGGAGTTTGACGGAGTGGTCAGCGAGCTCAAGGCGCTGCTGTTGGAATACCATCGGCTCTATGATATCTACCATCGCTATGAGGGAATCAATAATCTCTGCACCGTCAATGATCTTACGGATGGTGTTCATCAGACGGTGCAGGTGGATCAGAAGATCCTGGATCTGCTGTCTTATGCCAAGGAGCTTTATACCGTTACCGAGGGCAAAATGAATGTTGCCATGGGCAGCGTGCTTTCCATCTGGCATCAGTACCGGACCAATGGGATCAGTCACCCCGAAGAAGCGGCGTTGCCGCCCATGGAGCAGCTCCGAGAAGCGGCAAACCATACCGATATCGGGCAGATGATCCTGGATGAGACCGATTCCACCGTATTTCTTGCCGATCCCGCCATGCGTTTGGATGTGGGCGCCATTGCCAAGGGCTATGCCACCGAGCAGGTCGCTCTTTATCTGGAGGAAAAAGGCATTACCGGCTATCTTCTGAATGTGGGCGGCAATGTCCGCTGCGTCGGTGCCCATCCCGATGGGGAGCCCTGGTCGGTGGGCATCGAAAACCCCGACACCGAAAATACCGAAAAACCTCATATCGCCTATCTGCACCTGACCGGTCAGAGCCTGGTCACCAGCGGAAGTTATCAGCGGTTTTATACTGTTGAGGGTGTTCGCTATCATCATATTATCGACCCCGAAACCTTAATGCCCGGCACGAACTTTCTTTCGGTCTCGGTACTGTGCGCCGATTCCGGCAGAGCGGATGCCTTGTCCACCGCTCTCTTTACCATGACCTATGAGGAAGGTGCGGCGTTGATCGAAAGCCTTGCCGACGCGGAAGCCATGTGGGTCTTGCCCGATGGAGAACAGCGGTATTCCGGCGGATTTCAAAACTACACTTATCAATAAAAAAGATGCTTGCATAGGCTACTTCTCATAAGGATGTTTTGAAAATCCTATGAAATCAGCCGATTGACGAGTGCTAAGAAGATGACAGTATAGCAAGATGCTATGCTGTCTTTTCTTTTGTTATCCCATTGATTGAAAAAACCGTGGGATTTTTTCATTTTAATAAAACTTGAACATTTCGAAAACAAGTCAAAAACATTGACAGTTTATAATTCGCTTGTACGGTGAGGAAAGCGCAATAAATATTGAGAAAGAAATTTTTGAAATTAACAAAACTCAAACATTTCTTAAAAATCTCTCAAACGACCGTAAGGTATAATGAACTCACAAAATCAAGAAAAGGAGATACTAAAATGTCTAAATTCGTAGAAGCAAATGAAAAGATTGCTGAGAGCGTAGTTGAGGGTTACAAGAAAATCGAGGACAAATTTACAGAAAAGTTCTTGAATGAAGATGGAACTATGAAAACCGGAAAAATCGGCGACACTGTTGTTGAAGGCTATAAAAAGATCGAGAACGGGGTTGTCAGCGGCTACAAGAAAATTGAAGATGGCGCTGTGGAAGGCTTCAATAAAGTAAATGATAAGATCATTGAAAAGGTGTTTTCCAAGGACGGCGAAACCGTTGAGGAAACCAAGAAAAGACTTTCCGGCGATAAATAATTCGTTAAAGTAATGGGGATACAAATGAATCAGGACACAACATTTATTTATAAATACTCAGCAAAAGAAAATAAGGAAGTTCAGGAAATCCGCAAAAAGTATCTTCCCCGTGAGGAAAGCAAGTTTGAAGAACTCAAACGCTTAGACTACACGGTGCAGAATTCTGGAATGATGGAATCTCTTTGTGCCGGCATTGGCGGTGCGTTAGTGTTCGGCCTTGGGATGTGCCTTGCTATGCAGATAATCGGTAGTGGCATCATTTTAATAGCACTTGGCATACTTCTTGGTATTATCGGTATGGTCGGAATGCTTGCTGCCTATTCGGTATATCGTAAGGTCTTTAATAAAACAAAACAGAGATTTGCGCCGAGAATCCTTGAACTGACAGCAGAACTAAGTAAAACATTGAATTAAGCAAAAATCACGGAGGAAAAAACATGAATGATTTATTAAAAGGCACTGCAAAGTTTGCGATTGGCACCTGCGTCACTCTATGTGCTGTGACGGTTGCGGCTTCTGTTGCTGTTGGCACTAATCTTGGCAAGGTGGTTGCCGCCGGTTTCAAAGGTGCAAAAGGTGCGATTAAAGAAGAACTGGCTACACAGAAAGCAAAAGCTAACAAAGATGATGCTGCGTATATCAATGTAGCTGCGAAAGATTCTTCGGATGAAACAAATGCTTCTGTAGAAAGTGTTGAGAATTAACAAAACTTAAACATTCCTCAAAACTTTCAAAAACATTCAATTGATATAATATGTTTGTAAAATGAAGAAAGAGGTAACTGTTATGAATAAAACCGATCAGGATTTTCTCGTTCAGAAGATCCGTACTCAGTACACAGAAAAAGAACATACCGGTCTTGACGAACTCAAGGAACTGGATACTAAGGTAAAGCGCCCTGCCAATGTTTTTGCTTACATCTTCGGCAGCATTAGTGCCATTATTATGGGTAGCGGTATGAGTCTTGTTATGACCGATATTGCCGAAACAGTCGATATCCAAAACCCGATGCTTTACGGAATCATTATCGGTATCGTTGGTATGTTTATGGCAATCGTAAACTATCCCATTTATAAAGGTATTCTCGGCTCACGCCGTAAAAAATACGCAAATAAAATCATCGCCCTCAGCGATGAAATCATGAAAGGTTAAAGGGGCATAACAATGGCAAATTTTTTGAAGAAAGCATTCCGGGATATGAAGGAGTCCGCAAAGGCACAGCACGAGGTCGACAAGGCTCAGTTTGCGGCTGTAAAGGCAGAGTCCAAAGCGCAGTGGGAAGAAGCAAAGGCGAATGCAAATCCTGAAAACATGAAGAAAAAGATGCAGGCGGAGCGTGATGCGCAGGTTGCAGAAGCAAACGAACGCAAGGCAGCGGCCGAAGCGCGCATTAGCGAAGCCAAGAGCAAACAGTAAAAACGAAAACGGCAGCTTGCAAATAAGCGGGCTGCCGTTATCGTGCTTTTATTCATTTATATGAATGGACAGCAAAGGAGAGAAACAATGAACGCGATTGAAATCAGAAACTTATCAAAAAGTTTTCGTGGGATGTATGCGGTCAATCAGCTAAATATGACTGTTCCGGTCGGAGCGATTTACGGCTTTATCGGCGAGAACGGAAGCGGAAAATCTACCACAGAAAAGTTGATTTGCGGACATCTTGTTCCGGACGGCGGTGAAATTAAGCTCTTCGGCAAGGACTACACCGATCCCGGTGTCAGAGTCCGAGTCGGTGCGTTGATCGAAGACCCCGGTTGTTTTCCCGGTTCCAGCGTATATCAAAACTTAAAGATGCAGTGCATCAATCTCGGTATCGAAAACGCTGACGAGGAAATCCACCGTGTTCTCCGCATTGTGCGTATGGAGGACAACGCAAATCTGAAATTTAAGAGTTGTTCTCTTGGTATGAAGCAAAGAATCGGCATTGCTATGGCTCTGCTTGGAGAACCGGCACTGCTGATTTTGGACGAGCCTATCAACGGTCTTGATACTGACGGTATGCGTATTATGAGAGAAATCCTTGTCGATATTACAAAGACCTACGGCTGTACTGTTCTTATTTCCTCTCATATCCTTGGCGAGCTCGAAAAAATCGCTACCCATTACGGCATTATCCGTCAGGGCAAGATGATTATGGAACTTTCCGCTGAGGAAATGGATGGGAGAGCGCAAGTCTTTGTGTCGCTGAAAACAAAGGACATGAACGGTGCAAAAACTGTGCTTTCCGAAAGATTTGCCGACGTTCGCCTTGAAGATGAATGTATCCGTATATATGACGTAGACGATACTGCTGCAGTTATTGATTATTTGATGGAAAACGGTCATGTAGTCAGCGAAATCAAGAAAAACAAAATCGGTCTGGAAGAATACTACATCGAACTGATGTCAGCAAAGGAGGAGAATTAAATGACAAGAGAACTGAAATTCAGAAATCCGAGCTTTGCACAGCGAATTAAAGGTATGCTCGGCGTAGACTTTTATCGCCTTTTCCATACCCCTATGTTTTATATTTTCTTGTGCGTTGCCGCCATCATACCTGCAATGGTATCAGCGATGACAATGATGCCCGACTAAAACGGCAATACAATGGAACCGTTATACTCTAATGTATGGCAAATTATTGCCGCTTCCGAACCCCTTTATGTTATTAACAGCATTGCTGATTATGCCAATATGAATATGGTGTTTATTTTCGGCGGCATTATGGTGTCCATCTTTATCGGTCACGATTATAAGTCGGGATATGTAAAGCAGCTTTTTACCACCCACGCAAAAAAGCAGGACTATATGATCTCTAAATCCCTTACCTGTGCTTTTGCGATGGCATGTATGTGCATTACTTACCTTATCGGTGGCACGATTGGCGGTTTACTTGTGGGCTATGAAACAACTGTCAATGTAGGCTCTTTGATTATCGCTATTCTCAGCAAGATGATTATGAGTCTTGGTTGGGCAAGCCTTTACACCTTTCTAAACATTATTTTCAGAAGATACTTCGGTATTTCCATTGCATCCTCTTTCTTCTTTGGAACGGGTATCCTCATTATCGGTGTTGCGGCAATTGTAGAGAATCTTTCGATTCCCACTTGGTTCCTCAACATCTTCCTTTACGGTTCGTCTGTCAATGCTTGTCTTATCAGTAACGTAGGAACGCTGATTATTTGCGCTGTGGTGTCTGTGGCTTGGGCAGTTTTCTATAACGTGCTCGGCGCACGGATTCTCTCAAAGAGCGATGTGTATTAAAGGAGGTCGAAACAAT
Source organism: Clostridia bacterium (assembly GCA_017482195.1). GTDB lineage: Bacteria > Bacillota > Clostridia > Oscillospirales > QAKW01 > QAKW01. The sequence continues at coordinate 1,258 of JAFUNM010000048.1, read as the reverse complement.
GAATGCAGTAGAAATTAAAAATCTATCTAAAAACTTCGGCCCCAAACAAGCCGTTTGCGGTCTTAATATGACTGTGCCTATGGGTTCTATTTACGGCTTTATCGGCGAAAACGGTTCCGGCAAATCCACCACAGAGAAAATGATTTGTGGACTGATTCCTACAAGCGGCGGTTCTATTAAACTATACGGTAAGGATTACACGGACGGAGATGTTCGGGCAAAAGTCGGTGTGCTGATCGAGTCTCCCGGATGTTTCCCCGGTCTTACCGTATTCGATAATATGATGCTCCAGGCGGTTAATTTGAGTATCCCCAACCCGAAAAAAGAGGTTGTAAAAATTCTGAAAACGGTCAGAATGGAAGGTGCCGCAGGTAACAAGTACAAAAACTGTTCTCTCGGTATGAAGCAGAGAGTCGGCATTGCTATGGCTTTGCTCGGCAACCCTACCTTGTTAGTCCTTGACGAGCCTCTCAATGGTTTGGATGCTGACGGTATGCGCATTATGCGAGAGGTATTTACCGACATTATTAAAGACGGAAAGCGTAGCATAATCGTATCTTCCCATCTGCTTGGTGAACTGCAAAAGGTTGCAACTCACTATGGTATCATTCGTCACGGCAAAATGATTTGTGAAATGACCGCTGACGAGTTGGATGCAAGCTGTCGTACCTATATTGCTTTGCAGACCGGTGATAGGAACAGAACTAAGATGCTGCTCGGATGCAAATATTCCCGTGTAGAAGAAGATGAAGCCGGATATATCCGTGTTTATGATGTTACTACACCCGAAGACGTTGTTACTTACCTTTACGAAAACGGCATCACGGTTACTGAAATTATGACTGATAAGATCGGTCTTGAAGAATATTATATTGATTTGATTAAGGGAGGCAAATAAGAATGGAAAATGCATTAAGGTTTGAAAAGAGCAGCTTAGGCAAACGAATGAAAAGTATACTGAAGGTCGATTTCAGAAGAATGTTCAGATCAAATCTTTTTTACATTTTGATCGCCTGTGCTTTCATCATTCCGATTCTCATTACCGTTATGATGACGATGATGGACGGCAGTGTTTCTGTTGATCCAACAACAGGTGCGGAAACCGTTATGGAAGGTCCTGAAAACACTTGGCAGTCCATTGGAACCTTGCCTACCGATGACGGTGCGGCTATGGGCGGTATTGATGTTATGAGTATGTTTAACATAAATATGATGTTTATTCTTGCGTCTGTGTTTATCTTCCTGTTTATCTCCGAGG
>JAFUNM010000047.1 GCA_017482195.1 Clostridia bacterium | reverse complement strand
TCTGCTTGGGCGCGTAATTGTTTTTCGGGATGGTGGTGCCGTCGGTCGGATTCTTAACGATAAGCCGTTCCTTCACTGCCGCGTCCATGGCTTCGTGGAGCATCATGTGAACGCTGCGTACCGTGCTGTCGGCGAGCTCGTGTCCCCGTAACGGATGCGCTTCTATCCGACCGCTCTTTTTAATTTTGTTATACGTTCTCTGCACGTCGGCGGTGGTAATGAAGGCCACCGGCTTATCGCCGAGGTAAGGTCTCACGTGCATGCGGATCAGCGAAGCGTAGTTGTCCCAGGTGCTCTCGCGAACGGTGAAGATCATATACTCGTTCATCCATCGGTCGAGCCACTCGCCGAGGGTCATCTTGCTGTCTTCGGTCAGCTCCACGCCGCGGTAGTCCTCGATAAAACAATGCTGTTTTTTGGATAACCATTAGCCAACAGTTCATCCATAACGATACTTTCATATTCAAACAACTCTCGATTAGCTTTAGCCATCCGAATTAACCTTCCTTATTCTCATATTAACACCCCATCGCAATGATCCACTTCATGCTGAATGATCTGCGCTGCCCAGCCGGTGTATGTCTTGATGCGTGTCTGGAGTTCTAATGTCTGATACTTGACCTTGATGGATTTATAACGTTTGCACAGACGTGGACCACCGAGAAGAGACAGACACCCCTCCTCGGTGTTATACGCACCGTCTTTTTTAATAATCTCGGGGTTGAGCATCACGGTATATGTAGGAACTCGTCCACTCTCGTCAAGAAACGCGATGATGCGTTTGCGAACACCAATCATATTCGCTGCCATACCAACACAACCATCCTTGTGTGCAATCAGCGTATCCGTGTAGGTAATTGCATCAATCATTTAATTCTCCTTATAATTGATAAATTGATCTTTACAGAAACAGCAATCATACAGTTAAAATATTCATTTATTCAATGAAGCATATTAATCGACATCATAGAACACTAAACCGTCGGGGAATTTTATATTAGGAATCCAAAGCTCTTTTCCGTCCCATCCCTTAGTACCTGTAACTTTATACATTGTTAAAGATACTTGATCTGTTATTTTTGAAACCAATGCACGATCATTAGGAGACAACAATGTTCCAGTTCCTTTCGCAATGTCTCTGCCTCTTCTTACAATTAAAACTCCTTGTCTAGACGGATCTTCTGATATATAGGAGCTCAAGAAAGATAAATATGATTTCTTGTTCCAATCACCCTTTTCACTATCAATCATTTGAATAATTTGGTAAATCAGTTGAAGATTTACAGAATAGCCGTCATTTTCGCTAAAAGCCGACAGCATATTATCAATTTGAGAAATATCATCATTGGTCGGATAGAATGGGAAATAACTTACTCCGCCTACAAGCATAATCAAATGAGAATTATCAATGACATTCTTCCTAGTCGGACGTAAAGATTTCGGATAAGCAGGAATGTAAAAAGCAATTATCTCTACATAGCAATAACTACAAATCTGTTAGCAACAAGGTTTTTGATATGCTCATCGGTGTTCCTTTGGGCGCATTCATTTCTGCACTTATATACAAAAGTGAGAAATCGGATATTATTATTGAACAGCTCGTTGTGATAATATTATTTGGTCTTATGATCATTGGGGTTGCAAGCGTGATTAAAAAGATTACATACTATTCTGATGGTCACTTTAAGGATCAATATCTCTTGGACGTCCTCTGCGAACTTGAGTATCTTGATTAACAGGCTATCGCCCCCTTTTTCTTTGTCTACTGCGGGGCAAAATTTGTTTCGCGAAAGGCCTTGACTTTTTCCACAGTTAGAGTTACCATACAGACGACAAAAAACTCCCTCGATCGGTGGTTTCACCGCATCGGGGGAGTATCTTTTTGACCACAGTTTATCCCATTTACACGACCGGAACACACGGAAACAGTGGATATAAGATGGCCGGAAAGCATCTGTTTCCGAGCGGAAAGGGGCGGAAACGGCCGGAAATAAGCGGAAAGCGGTACTCCGGAATTCTTTGGGACCAGAAACAAACAGGCGGAATTATTAGTGTTAGAAACGATTAGAAATGACCAGAATCTATAGTGTTTTGTCGCTTTCGATCTTTATTCCAACCTGTTGGCGCAAGCAATTCAGACTGCAGTTATCAATCATTAAAACCCAGCAATTAAACCAATTAACAGGATCAATAATATCGTTCCTTAGGTCTTTTGTGCTCAGCGCTTTCGGCATGATTTCGTTCGCCTAAAAACTCATCTTTAGTTGCAACAGTAGGATCATATCAATCAGCCTTGGCTTTCGCCCAATATCCAGGTGGTGGCGTCGGCGCATCTAACGACTTGCAGATCTTATGTATTGCCACATCAGAGACAGAATATTTTTTAGCGCCCTCCGTCACCGGGAATTGCCAAACTTCTTTATATAACACTTCGTGACGATAAACATTATATTTTTGTCCCCAACGAACCTGCGTCTCAGTTTCTCCAAGACTCTCTATCGCGTTGCTTTCCATGCGCGGTTTATAAGTACAACTGAATAAGAGGTTCCAAGTGATACTGTAAATCTTACTTTTATTATTTATCGGCGTTTTCTATTGCCTCTTTGACTTTCTTGGCGTTTTCAGAGAGCGTTTTTGTGCTTCGTAACAGCTTCGTATAAAAAGCCTTAACGTCAATATCGCCTAAAATGTAAAGCACCTGACCGTTATTTAAAGCAATTTGAAACAAGGCATCTTTTTCTTCGGAGGTCCAATTGTTAAACTTTTGTAATTTGCCAACAATCGTGTGAGTTCTGGAAAAGCTGCAGCTTCCTTCCAATGCAAGCAGCAGATCTGTTTTCTCTAGTTCTTGTTCGTTGCTTTGTTTGTCTGCCTCTGTATTTTCCCTTTTGCAATCATAAAAAATCGCTTCCAGCGCTTCATTGCTTGCAGTCCGATCAATAATTTTTTTCACTAAAATATCCAATGGGGCCTCTTCGGAATAATCGGCCGGTGCAAAATATTTGATTCGGCTGTCGCGCATCATTTTATAGACTTTGGCCTTGTCCTGTGTTTCTGCATTATACACACCGATAGAATGGCCGCCATAGGAATTCACCAGCTTCATGCATGGGACATCGGTATCGCTATCGCCGATATAAATCATGTTGCGAAACGGCACACGAAGCTCTTCCGGAGCAAAGTAGTCATTAACTCCTTGGTCGTTGATATCTAAAACGCCTTTTTCGATCCGAAATAAAAACTGCGTTTTATTTGTGTAATTGACCACCTGAGCCGGCCACTTGGCAACTCCTCGTTCATTGAAATAAAAAGAGCTGGCATATATTTTTTCGAAAGCACCCTTCTGTGCAATTTCCGTTCCTTCGATCATCTCTTTCAAGCCGGAAGAGATAATATAGTGCTCAACAATAACGTCTCTTTCTAACCCGTATGCACGAATTCTTTCGAACCATTCAGAAACGCCGGGGAAGAGTGTTACTTTCGAACCATACTCCGCCAGTTTATCTTTATTCAACACAAAGTGTCCTTCGGACTCCTCTACCATCTTATACATATAAGCGAGGTTTTGATCCATGTCATTGTTCTCGGCGAGGGCATTGGATTCCTTCCAAAAACCGTCCACATCGTAACCTACGGACTGTATGTATCCCTGTGCCTGCATATCATCCGGAGATAAGGTTTTATCAAAATCATAACAAATAGCCAGTACCGGTTTATCTCCTTTGGTTTTTCGCTCAAATTCTTTTTTACTCATATTTTCACCTCATTTTTGCTTTTTGAACGCCGCGTTACGATCTTAATGATATTGTGCTGAAGAAAAGAAAACCATCATTTTTTACCGTTCTATCTGTAAACTTCAGGTTGCATTTGAGATTTGTATGCGTTTCGCATCAAACAAGGGTGCTTTTTACCAAATGAACGGAAGGATCCGGTACGGCACTTTTTTCTTATACTCTTTATAACCGGCAAGGCCTTCCTCCAGAACCTTTTCTTCGTTTCGAATGCGAAGGATGATGAGGAGGGGATAGTGCAGGAAGACAATCAGGGAGTACCAGGAGCCCAATAGGATCGGCATGGAAAGAAATAGCAATAGAGTTGCCAGATACATCGGGTGACGGACAATGCCGTACAGTCCGCTGTCAATGACCATTTGATCCTCTTGTATTTCAACGGTACGAGAAAGATAGGTGTTTTCTCGCATGACCTCTGTATAAAGTACGTAGCCGAACAGGAACAGCAAAGCGGCAATGACGATCACAGGAATCGGGATCTGTGACCACCCGAAACGGAAGTCAAGACCTGCTGTAATAAAGCTGGCAAGGAATCCAAGTGCTGAAAGAGCCACAATGCCCTTTTGGGCATTTTCTTTTTCTTTGCTGTTTAAGCGTTTTTCCAACAATGCCGGTGCCTTAAAAAACAATATGGTGCCCAGAAGCAGCATCGGTACAAACAGCAAACCCGTAAAAAGCCAGCCGCAGGGATAATGCAGAGTGCCGGCAGGCAGAAAGAGCAGCAGTCCCACAAAAAGGATGCCGCTGATAAATTTAATCAGTGCCTGAAAAAGAAGCTTCATTTTTGCATTCCCCCTAAATAAAAGAAAGATTCTGTTTGCGGCTATATTTTCATTATATCATATCTTTCAAAAAATGAAAAGTGCAGTATAGGAGTTTCTGTTATGCACATAACTAAAGAGAAAGGAGTAATAAAATGGATACAAACGATTTGGTCAAAAATACCCTGGACGAGATCCCGCAGGCGAAGTCCGATGCCAAGCGTATTGTGGGTTTGGTGAAAAAGAGCGGAAAGATCACCGGATATCAGCTGTCAGATGAGCGGGTGGTGGAAAAGGCGCAGGCGGTGGAGATGGCAAAGCGGGGCGAGATCGCCGGAGTGGGTATCGCCCATCGGAAGGATACCGAATATCTCAAAGCCATTCCAAACGGAAATGAAAATGACAATTTAGGCAATCTACCTTCGGTTTCGGCGGAATAAAAAGTCCTCTCCGCAAGGAGAGGGCTTTCTCAGTTCAACTTCGTATTCAGCCGGTTGCCGGTGGCTTTGATGATCAGGTAGACCGTCAGCCAGATGATGAGGTAGACCGCGGCAAAGATGGCAGTGAAGATCAGCAGCACCTGGGGCGCAAAGGGAATCCAGGTATTGATCAGATAACAGGCAGAATAGGTGAGATACAAACTGCCGAAATGACAGAGCATGGATTTTGCCAGAGGCCAATGGTCGATCTGGTTAAAGACCGAGACGCCCGCTTGGACAAACGCCAGCAGGTAGGTGGAGAGGATGGCGAGGAGCACCTCCCGTCCGGTGAGGGAAAATCCACGGACTGTTTCTTGAAGAATGGCATAAACGATGCCCAGCACGATAGGGCCGAAGCCGCCGAACAGGAGACCCCGGTGAAAAAATTGTTTTACATATTGATTCATTAAAATCCCAACCTTTCTTTTACATTTTTCAAGTTTCTGCGGGAAACAAAATCGCTGTATCCGTTCTTGAACCGGACCCGTAAGGCACCGGAAATGGTAGCGTCGAACCGCTGAATGGCACGGATATTGGCGATGCAGGACTGATTGATCTTTACAAACTGTTCCGAGAGCTGCGCCTCCACTTGGTAAAGGCGGTATTTCAGCTGCAGCTTTTCGGTGGCAGTGAGGGCGTAGACCTTATTGTTTTCGGTGATGAAGCAATGAACATCCGCGGGGCGTAGCTGCACGGTTTCCCGATCGTTGCTGCCCACCAAAATAAACGCATCTTCCTCCGTCAACTGCTGAATGGCAGTCACCAGAGGCGTTTCCTTATGCGCATAGATCAAGACTTCTTCTTCATGTTCTTTATCGATAAAAACCTTGAAAATCATAAGAATTCCTCCTTGCAGTTGTATCTTACACCGCTCTTTTGAAAAATGCAAGCGATCCGAAGCATGCGGTCGGAAACCGCCTGTAAGCGGCAAAAAAGCGCCCCGCGGGGCGCTTTCCTTATCCTAATAAAACGTCGGTTATCAGCATGACGCAAAAACACACCAAGAGGGCGTTTGTAGCGCCCCGCTCGTTGCCGTGAGCGTGGGTCTCGGGGATCATCTCATCACTGATGACATAGAGCATGGTGCCTCCGGCAAAGGCCAGTGCAAAGGGGAGAATGGCTGAGGCAAGGCTGACCGCAAAATAACCGATCAGCGTACCTGCCACCTCCACCAATCCGGTGAGCATCGCGCAGAAAAAGGTCTTACGGGGCGGAACGCCTGCGGCCAGCATAGGGCCGATGATGACCATGCCCTCCGGAATGTTTTGCAGGGCAATGCCGCCTGCGATAATGAGGGCTTGGGCGGCATCTCCGGAGCCGAAACCCACACCGGCCGCGATCCCCTCAGGCAGATTGTGAATGGCAATGGCGGTAACGAACAGCAGTACCTTGCTTAGATTCGCATTGTTGTGAGGCTCGATGTCCGGGCCTACCAGCTTATGCAGGTGGGGTACCAGCTTGTCGATCAGGTTGAGGCAGAGTGCGCCGGCGAAGATACCGCTCACCGTAAAGAGCAGGCCGTATTTGCCGCCGTATTCCAGAGACGGCAGGATCAGTCCCAATACTGCCGCAGCCAGCATTACCCCCGCTGCAAAGGACAAAACAATGTCCGAAAACTTATGAGAAAGTTTTTTGAAGATAAAGCCGATCAGTACGCCGATTACCGTAGCCCCGCCTACGCCCAGCGCAGTCAATAATACCAATTTCATGATTATTCTTCACTGAATTGATCTTTTCCTACACCGCAAAGGGGGCAGACAAAATCCTCGGGCAGATCCTCGAACTTGGTGCCGGGAGCGATGCCGTTGTCGGGATCGCCGACCGTCTCATCATAGGTCCATCCGCAGATATCACATACATATTTCATACCGTTTTCATCTCCTTTATTGGAATCATCTTTATTGCCGCAAAGCTCTTGGGCAAGAGCATCGACCTGAGCGGCGCTTTCTGCATTAAGTGCAGAAACGATTTTCACCGCATTTTCGGCAAAGGTCAGATTTTTGCTGTTTTCCAGCATCTTTTTCATCACCTTGGCAGCAGTAGGGGCCCAGCTGCCGTTTTCTACAAAGGCAACCGTACGGTTTTGGAAATTACGCTCGGTCAGATGGTTGATAAATTCCCGCATAAAGGGAAAAATATCACCGTTGTAGGTGGTGGTGGCCAGCACCAGCGTGCCGTAGCGGAAGGCATCCTCCACCGCCTCTGCCATATCACAGCGGGCAAGATCATTAACAACGACCTTGGGACAGCCCCGCTCCTTCAGTTGCTCTACCAAACGCAACACCGCCTTTTTAGTGTTGCCGTAAACGGAGGTGTAGGCGATCACGATCCCTTCGCTCTCCGGGCGATAAGAGGACCATGTATCATAAAGTTCCAGATAATACCCCAAATTCTCAGTCAGCACCGGGCCGTGGAGAGGACAGATGGTCTTAATGTCCAGAGCAGCGGCTTTTTTCAAAAGTGCCTGCACCTGGGTGCCGTATTTGCCGACAATACCGATATAGTACCGCCGTGCCTCGCAGGCCCAGTCCTCGTCAACATCCAGTGCACCGAATTTGCCGAATCCGTCGGCCGAGAACAACACCTTGTCGGTGCGGTCATAGGTGACGATGACCTCCGGCCAATGAACCATGGGCGCAGTCACAAACACCAGCTCATGGGCACCCAGATTCAGGGTATCTCCCTCACCGACCACGATCTGCTTTTCTGCAAAATCGGTGCCGAAAAAGTTCTTCATCATGGCAAAGGCTTTGGCAGAAGAGACGAGCTTGGCCTCGGGATACCGCTCAACAAAATGTACGATGCTGGCGGAATGATCCGGCTCCATATGCTGCACTACCAGATAATCGGGCTCTCGGTCTAAGGCGGCGATATTGCCCAGCCATTCCTCGGTGAAGTTTGCGTCCACCGAATCCATGATGGCGACCTTTTCGTCTAAGATGGCGTAGGAATTATACGCCATGCCGTTGGGGACGGTATACTGTCCTTCAAAAAGATCGACCTTATGGTCATTGACTCCGATATACCGAATGCTGTCTGAAATAAACATGTTTTTCCTCCGCTTATTCTTTTATTCTGCCATCAGTCGTGATGGTTATTACATTCCAGGGAATAAATTTTCCGCTGGCCTGCAAGGCCGCCTTGGCTGCATTTTCAATACCGCCGCAGCAGGGCACCTCCATTCGGACGATGGTTACACTTTTAATATTATTGTTTGCAATGATCCGGGTGAGCTTTTCGGTGTAGTCCCCTTCGTCCAGCTTGGGACAGCCGATCAGGGTGATGCGGTTACGGATAAACTCATTGTGAAAGTTTCCGTAGGCATAAGCCGTGCAGTCGGCGGCGATCAGCAGGTTGGCATTGTCAAAATAGGGAGCATTGACCGGAACCAGCTTGATCTGCACCGGCCATTGGGACAACTGACTGCTTACCGGTGCGGGACCCTCCGCGGGCGCCTCCCGCTTGATGGCCTTGGACTGGGTGCCGGGACATCCGCAGGGCAGCCTCACACCGAATTTCTGCATCTTTGCCTGATGAACCGCCTCTTCGTTGTAAGCAGGTGCCTCCCGCTCCTCAAAGGTGATGGCACCTGTGGGGCAGGCGGGCAGGCAATCGCCCAATCCGTCGCAATAATCCTCCCGGGTGAGCCGGGCTTTGCCGTTTACCATCTCAATGGCACCTTCGTGGCAGGCAGCAGCGCAAGCTCCGCAACCATTGCACTTCTCATCATCTATTTTAATGATTTTTCGCAACATGTCAAATACCTCCTTGAATTTTTAATCCCAGTTTAGTATAATGAAGGTAAAATGTCTGTTGAATTTTCAACAAAAAGGAGAAAAATGAAAGAATATTTTGGAATTTTGCGAAAATGTCCGCTGTTTGAACAGATTGGCGATGAAGATCTGACAGCGCTGCTGGATTGCCTGGGCGCAAGGATCGTTAAGTACAATAAAAAAGCAACCGTCATCACCGAAGGAGAACCGGCAAAAAACATCGGTATTGTGCTTTCGGGCGCGGTGCAGATTTTGCGGATGGATTATTTCGGTAACCGGAGCATCCTCTCGGAGCTCGGCCCTGCCGAGATGTTTGGGGAGTCCTTCGCCTGCGCCGGTTTAAAAGAGATTCCGGTTCAGGCAGTAGCCAATGAGCAAAGCGAATTGTTGTTTCTTGATTGCGATCGGATCATGCACCCCTGTTGCAGCGCCTGCGGGTTTCATCAGCAGTTGATCTATAATTTGATAAAGGATATTGCTACTAAAAATTTGCAATTTCATCAGAAAATGGAGATCATATCCAAACGCACCACCCGGGAAAAGCTGATGACCTACCTGCTGCTGCAGGCCAAGAAGGCGGGCAGTAATCTTTTTACGATCCCCTTTGACCGCCAGGAACTGGCGGACTATTTAGAGGTGGACCGCAGCGGCCTTTCGGCAGAGATCGGCAAATTGCGCAGGGAAGGCTTCTTGGAAAGTCGGAAGAATCAATTCAAACTCCTATAAAAAAGACAGACCCGAGGGTCTGTCTTTTTTATTATCGATCGTAATGATAAGAGGAGAAATCAGAGTCAGTGCCGATGCGCACCTTAGCCACAAAGCCGTAGTGGTCGGAAATGTAACCGGCGGCCACATTGTCGGCGGGAT
>JAFUNM010000046.1 GCA_017482195.1 Clostridia bacterium | reverse complement strand
GATTATTCTGATGCCTCCTTTACTATGCTTACTGCATTGGCGCTGATGAATAAAAACGAGGCTGCAGATGGTGAGACTGCATATGCGGATTGGACCATCAAGAACGGTGTACCTGTATTAGCAGGTGCTGAAGATGCCGTTCCTTATACCGTCACTTATAAATTGGCTGACGGTGCGGTTGATCTGTATACCAATCCTGAGACAGGATTAGTCGTTGTAGATGATACCACCAAGGTTGCTATTGAGGAGAATGAGTGGATCAACGAGACCACCGGGGAAGTAGAAGCAGTAAATTGGGAAAAGGTTTATACTGCCAATACTTCTTACAAACTGAACTACACCATTTCCTATGAGCCCAATAATAACGGTACTCATAAGGTGGTTTGCACCGAGGACAACTGCGAGCATGAATTAGAAGCGGAAGCTTGTACCAAGGTGTTGAAGGCAGAGAATGATAAGGCTGCTACTTATTATACTGCTGCCGAGATCGGTTATACCTGCGAGCTTTGTGAAGGCAACTGGTCTGAAGTAAATGCTGAGTCCGTCAGCCCCGCTCCCTTCAGCGTGACTGTGGATAAAGAGATCTATCTGGCAGGTGATACCGTCACCGTCACCGTTGATGTGGCCGACGATGCTGATATCACATCTTACGATGCTACCGTTACTTATGATGCTGCCAAGCTGACCTATGAAGGCGCTGAGGGCACCATCGAGTTGCCCGGTCTGACCGGCGATACTACTTTGGTCTTTACCGTAGCTACTGAGGCAGTTGCAGTAAAGGATACTTTAACTGTGACCGTTTCCAATATCAACGAAGGTGCTCTGGTTGCCAGAACTCCTGCTGTGACTGAAGATGTTGTCATCGGCGGTAAGGTTCCTGTCACTCAGGTGACGACGAATGATGTTGCCACTGAGTTTACCATTTCCACCATCGAAGAATTGGTATTCGCTGCCGCAAACCGTGCAAGCTTTACCGATGGCGATACCATTTATTTCATTAATGATTTGACTATTACCGAGAAATATACGGATTCCACCGGCGCTGAAAAGACCTTCGCTGATGAATTCGTTGGCCTTGGTAACGGACAGGATGGCAGTACACTCAAGGCTGATTTTGACGGTATGGGTCATACCATCTATAACTATACCGATACGCATGCATTCTTCACGGGTCTTGGCGGTAATCTGTCGAACCTGAACTTTGAGGGCGGTACGGTAACCTTGGACACCAATGGCGGTTTTGTTTTGGGTTACAATACGGTTCGCCACGGTCAGTCCAATGCTGCGTATACCAAGACTGCCATCACCAATGTTCATGTGTCCGGTGCGACTGTACAGTTTGCTGAATCCGTAACTACGGGTTATGTAGCCGGTATTTTCGGTTCGTTGAATAACAAGAACGCACGTCAGGTATCTTTCACCAACTGCTCTGTTGTGGACTGCCTGATCAATGCACCCCTTGCTGCAACGAATGCTCCCGGTATCTTTATCGGACGTTATCGTGACGACGGTATCTCCACCTTGACTCTGGAGAACTGTATTGTGGCGAACAGTAAGTTGATCTCGGAAAACAACAATAATGAGGGCGGCGGCTTGGTTGTCGGCGATATGGCTGCCGATGCTACCGATGCCGGAACTCCTGCCCTGACCATTAACAACGTTGCCGCAATCAACAACAAGCTGGTCAATCTGGAAACTTCTCTTTCCGGTATTATTACCACTGCTGCTAAATATGAAGGCGCTTTGAAGATCAGCAATGTTTATGTGGCAGGCAATGAGAGATCCACCGATGACGGTGTGACCTATGCTGCTCTGGATCGTTTGGTAGAAGTTGCTTCCACCGGATCCATTACTGTGGATATTTCCAATTATGTAACGGATGCCGGCGTGACTTATGCTGTACTGAGCAATAGAGAAGCTGTTGCGACTGTTACAAATGAGAGCGATATCGCTGAAATGAATCTGAATGCGGCTGTTGCAAAGCTGAACGCTACCAACGCTACGGACTGGACTGTTGTTGACGGTGCAGTTGAGTTGGCTGAGGGTGAAGTGGTGATCAACACCGTAACCTTCAACCTGAAGGATTCCACTATTATCCTGGGTACTGATCCTGCTACCGGTCTGCTGGTCGTAGACGACGAGACCAAGGCTCTGATCGACGCCGAGGAATGGACGAAAGACGGTGAGGAAGGCGCAACCGCTGCTGAGTTCGATTGGACTGCAGCCGTTACCGCCGATGCATCCTACACCTATGTAGAGTATCATAATCTTTCCTACGATTATAACGGTGATCAGACCCATAAGGTCACCTGCTCCAATGCTTCTTGCGCCGAGGATCATAATCAGGATGCAGCTGCTTGTTCCGTGATCGACCGTGCCGAGGGCAATGTGGCTGCTACCTATTATGCAGCTGCTCAGCTGGGCAAGGCTTGCGAACTCTGCGGCGGCACTTGGACGGTAGAGGATACCGAGGCTGAGATCCCTGCTGTGATCGAGGGTGTTGAGCTGGGTGCCGAGAAGTATCTGGCTAGCGATACGGTTGAGATCTACATTACCGTGGCTGATCCCGATTATACCTCTGCTACGGCTACCATTACCTATGATGCCGAGAAGCTGACCAATCCCTATCTGACTGAGGGTGAGGAAGAGTCCGGCGAACTGAGCATTCAGTTTACCAATGAAGCCGGCGGTTATGCAGCACTGACGGTTAAGGAAGGCGTTGCCGCTGTTGCAACCGACATCAAGGTCGAAGTGACTTCCGTCACCGTTGGCGAAGAGAGCAAGACTCCTTTGAACAACGAGAAAACCGCTACCGCGATCATCGGCGGTAAGGTATCCGTTACTCAGGTGACCGACAACGAGATCGCCACCGAGTTTACGATTTCTACTGTTGAAGAGTTGATTTTTGCTGCAAGCAATGCCGCTTCTTTTGTAGACGGCGATGTGATCTATCTGGAGAATGATCTGGATATCAGCACCTATACCGAGGATTTTGCCACTGCATTTGTCGGCTTCAATATCGGAGACGAATTCTATGCAAGCATCGACGGTCAGGGTCATACCATTTCCAATTATAAAGATACCCATGCTTTGATCGGCACGCTTGCCGGTACTGCCAAGGTCAGCAACCTGACCGTTGACGGTGCATATGTAGATGGCGAAAGCCTCGTTGCTATCATCGCTCAGCGTGTATACGGCGGAGCCAATGCAGTCATTGACAATGTGCATATCAAGAATTCCACGGTTGAGGTTTCGGAAGCCGCCGGTTATGCAGGTGCTTTCGTTGCTCAGATGCAGGGCTCTGACAATACTGCAAGAGCTCTTACCATCAGCAACAGCTCCGTTGCGGGTACTACGGTTTCAAATACCTACCTGGCAGATAATAATCTGCTGACCGATACCAGTAATGAAACCATGGTTTACGGTATCGGCTTGGTGATCGGCCGTGTGGATAAAAATTCTACGATCAATATGACCAATTTTGTTGCCAAAGACGGTACGGTTTCCGGTGCCTTTTCGTATGGTAACAATAACGGTGCCGGTCTGCTGATCGGTGATCTGAAGGCCAACGGTGTGGCTGTATACGGTAACTTCAATAATGTCGGCGTATTTGACTGCGATTTTGTCGGCTTTGGTTCCGGAGCGGCTGCTACGGATAACTTTGCTGTGATCACCTCTCCCGGCAAGGTGGCAGGTGCTACCGTAAATGCAAACAATATCTATGCTTCCGGTAATATGAGAGCTGCCGAGGCGGGCTCCATGGAAGCGACGGTTGCAATTAATAACCTCTTTGCGGTTAGCGGCAATGCTACTGCTACCGTTACGGTCGGCAATTGCATGACCGATGCAGGTGTCGAGTATACCGTTGAAGACGGTACGGCTTCTGTTGCCAATGAAAATACTGCTGCAGTCTTTACGGTTGAGGCTGCTGTGGCTATGATGAATGCCAATACCGAGTTTGACTGGGCGGTTGTGGACGGCGCAGTTGTTCACGCAGAGACCGAGCCTGTGATCCATGTTGTTACCTTCGTAATGCAGGATGAGAGCAAGGTTGTTGTCGGTACCGATGCCAACGGTGTTCTGGTTGTTGACGAAGCAACCAAGGCTGCTATCGAGGCTGAGGAGTGGACCGACGCTGCCGGTGAGGCGGTTACCGTTGATCTGGCTGCAGCTGTAGCTGAGGATGCTACCTACACCGCAGTTCTGGATTCTGCTAAGGAAATCATCCCCGAGGTTACTGTTGAAACCAATGAGGACGGCGTTTCCTATGCAACTCTCGATGAGTATGCTCTGAACGCTACCCGCGTATATTGGGGTTATGTAGGTACTGAGGAATATGAGTATGTCAGCTGGCCTCAATTCGTTGAGGATGCAGGTTCTACCTTCACCAGAGACTACAATCCTTCTGATGAAAGTGTCTACAACATGACTCAAAGCGGTTATTATTGCTTCGTGATCCGCTACACGGATGCAGAGGGCAATGATCAGGATCTGATCGTGATCAAGCAGTCCACCACCAGCGAGAACACGGATGCAAATTACGGCAGACCTTATGTTGCACTCACCGAGGACGGCAAGTACGGTGCTCTGAACTGCAACGGTTTGACGGTCAATAAGGTCTACATTGGTTATCTGGGCGCTGAGGAGCCTGCATACTTTGTGGATTATGCTACCTTCATGGAGGAAGCTCTTAATGTGAAGGTTGACTATACTCCCGTAGACGGTCAGAATTATGTCTTGACCGAAGGCGGTTATTACCGTTTCCTGATCAACTATGTTGGTGAGGACGGCAGAAGTGTGGATGTTGCTTCTACCGTTTATACCGAGACTCCCATCGTTGTTCCCGCTGTCAGCAATGAGGCCGACAACAATGTGGCAGTTCTGGGCAATGCGGATGGCTATACCGTTAAGGTATACTATGGCTACATCGGCACAGAGAATACCGCTTATGCCGGTTGGGAAGATTTTGTGACCGCCACCGGAGAGACCTTTACTGCTGATTATACCGGTAATGACGGTGACAGCTATGCTCTGACCACTGCCGGTTTCTACAGATTTGTTGTGAATTACAAGGTTGGCGATATGTCCTATGATGTGGTTTACACCCTGGAAGTTGCCGAGGCCTCCGAAGGCTTTGGCGTTCCCACCGTAACGGTTGAGAACGGTGTTGCCACTCTGGCTGCCAACAATGCTCCGGCTGTAAATAAGATGTATATCGGTTACATGGGCACTGAAGAAGTGACTGTTACCAATTGGGATGAGTTTGTTGCTGCCGCAATCGTTCGCGAAGGCGTAGCTACTCCCGCTGATGCATCTACCTACGAGCTGAAGACCGACGGCTACTACACCTTCCTGATCAACTACTTCGACGGTTCCAAGAACGTTGATGTTCTGTATACCATCGCAGTGGAGCTCCCCGTTGAGGAGGAAACTCCTGTTGAAGAGGAAACCCCTGTTGAGGAGGAAACCCCTGTTGAGGAGGAAACCCCTGTTGAAGAGGAAACTCCTGCAGAATAAGGTG
Organism: Clostridia bacterium; assembly: GCA_017482195.1. GTDB lineage: Bacteria > Bacillota > Clostridia > Oscillospirales > QAKW01 > QAKW01. The sequence goes on along the minus strand of JAFUNM010000046.1, from coordinate 118,492 downwards.
TAACCTGAATTGAATAAGATCCCGCAGCGCTTCGGCGCTGCGGGATCTTTCTTTTTACAGAGAATAAGAATTGAAATTTGCGCAAATGTCACAAATTGTTTGGTAAAAACAACATTTTACTGTTGAAAAAGGAGTGTTAAAGTGCTAAAATAAAGGTGTATAAGTATGCCCCTACGCAAAACCATGGTCAGGGGTAGACTTTTTATTGGCTTTTTCGGCAATTTTTGCCGTTTGGGTAATAATGAGGGCATTTGAAGGGATGTGCTCACAAATTTAGGAGGAAGAATTCATGAACAGAAGAAATTGGCTTTCTGCTCTGCTGGCTGTGATGATGGTCATCTCCATGCTGACCTGCATCGTATTGCCTGCGGCTGCGGAAGAGGTGGATCTGGATTCCATGAAATCCGTTGCGGAAATCGGCGCGGCGGAAGACGGTGCCCAGAACTACAAGATCACCAGCGTTGACGATTTGATCTATGCGGCGTCTAACGCAGGCTTCTGGGATGCCAATGATACGTTGTATTTGGCATCCGCTCTGGACATCACTGCGTACAACGAAACGGCTGAAACCAAGTTTAAGGATCTTTTTGTCGGTTTCAGCACTCTGAATGCTGATCTGAACGGTTTGGGGAATACTATTATCGGCTATGCAGATACCCATTCCATGATCACTTCGTTGAACGGTAATGTTTCCAACCTGAATTTTGAAGGTGCCAATCTGACCCTGACGAATCTGGAGGGTGCGATCCTTGTGAAACGTGTCGGTACCGGTGCGACGGTCGTTATGGATAATATCCATGTCCGCAACTCCACGGTTACCCAGTCCGGCAACCAAAGATCGGCTGCTATTTTTGCATTACAGAATGGCGGGAGCGGAGCAACGGTTACGATCAAAAACAGCTCCGTTATCAATACCACGGTAAGCAATACTTATAATCAAAATAATACGGTCGCTATCGTTCCCGGTACCGGTTTGTTTGCCGGCCGTATCGACCATACGAACACTTTTTATCTAACCAATTGCGTGGCTTATAACAGTACGGTTTCCGGTACCTATACCTATGGTAACAACAACGGTGCCGGTATCCTGGTCGGTGACTTGAAACGGCAGAGCAGCGGAACGGCTGTTACCGGTAATTTTGAAAATGTTGCTGCCATTGACTGTAAATTTGTTAACTACGGCAGCAACGGTACGAATGCGCATGACAGTACCTCCATTATCGCCAGCTACGGTAAAAATGCCAGCTATACATTTATCAATGCAAACCATATCTATGCGGTGGGCAATATGATGTCTGCCGAGGCGAACGTTACGACTGCTACGGTTGCGATGCCGGATCTGTTTGCTGTGGCTGCCAACAGTGCGGCGACCCAATCCGTCAACAATTGCGTTACCGACCCGGCTGTTGTAAATGTTGTAGAAGACGGCGCGGCATCGATTGTAAACGAGAACAATCTGAACGGCTTTAATGCCAACGCGGCTCTGGCTCTCATGAACCAGAACACCGATTTTGATTGGACTCTGGATACCAACGGCGTTCCCACTCCTGCTGCCGATGCGGTTCCCTATGCAGTAACCTTCAAGCTGTTGGAGGAGACCGTCATTGTCGGTACCGATCCTGCTACCGGTCTTCCCGTGATCGACGAGACGACCAAGGCGGTCGTTGATGCAGAGTCCTGGAGAGTTGAAAGTACCGGCGAAGGTGTTGCCGACGTTTGGACTACTGCGGTAACTGCTGATACGGTATATATTCCTGATTTCTCTTTGACCTATGTGTGCAATGAAGACGGTACGCATGATGTTAGCTGTTCCGAGGGGGACTGCGAGCATGCCGCAACCGGTGTTGCTTGTACCGTAATCGATGTAGACAATAAGGATGTTCCCGCCACTTATTATTCTCTCCGTGTAGAAGGCTATGCTTGCGAAGTCTGCCTTGGCGAGTGGACGGAAAAGATCGAAGGCTCCAGCCCCGCTCCCTTCAGTGTGACTGTGGATCAGGAGCTTTATATGGCAGGCGATACCGTTACCGTTACCGTTGATACGGTTGACGATGCCGGGATCACTTCTTACGATGCCACGGTTACTTACGATACGGCCAAGCTGACCTATGAAGGCGCTGAGGGGACCATTGAGTTGACCGATCTGACCGACAGCACGACCTTGACCTTCACGGTTGCAACGGAAGCGGCCGGTGTAAAGGCTCCCGTAACGGTGACCGTTTCAAATGTAAACGAGGGTGCTCTGGCGCCTATGACTCCTTCTGTTACGGCAAATGCCATCATCGGCGGTAAGGTTTCCGTTAAGGAGGTTGAGACCAATGATGTTGCTACCGAGTTCACGATTTCTACTCCTGAAGAGCTGATCTTTGCGGCTCAAAAGTGGGCTTCTTTTGCAGAGGGTGACACCCTTTATCTGGCAAATGATATTGATATCAACGACTATGTCTATGATACCGCAACCTATACTTCCGCTCAGGAGGCATTTGCGAAGACTTATGTACCCTTCGGTACCAATCAGACGGTAGCAGCCTCTTTGAAGGCTGATTTCGACGGCCAAGGCTATACCATTAAGAATTTCGCTTACTATCAGGGCACTCGCGCGGATAATGTTTCCGGTATTTTCGGCTATGTTTCCGGCGATATTAAAAATCTAAACATTGTGGATCCGGTGATTCAGTCAAACTATCCCGGTGTGTTGAGCGGATTGACCGGTCCTGCTCAGAATAATACGCTTACCGTGTCCAATGTTCATATCAGCGGTGCGCAGGTTATTTCGACAGTGAATAGCGGTATCGGCGGTATCTTCTTTGGTTATAACCATGCTAAAACCAGAACGATCATCATTGAAAACTCCAGCGCTGTGGATTGTACCTTGAGCCATGGCGAAGGGCTGAAATCCAATGGCTTGGGTATTATTACCGGTGCGATCGGTGATGCCGGTGCGGTCACTGTTAAAAATTGCGTCTTTAAGGATATTACCGTAAACTCCGATACGACCAACGCAGAGCGCGACGGCGGTATCCTTGTCGGCCATTTCTATCCCAAGGTTTCCGGAGGGATTACATTTAATGTAGATAATGTTGCTGTGGTCAACTATACCCGCAATGAAACTTCTACCTGCAGTCCTGCAATTATTGCCGGCTCTCGTAATGATACCAATGCTCTGACCATTAATGTCAATGATCTGTATGTTTCCAATGCAGCAGTAAACGGTGAGGCTCCTGCTGTGCTGCTGAGCGGCAATAAGGCGGATGCAGTCATTGAGAACCCCGTTTATGAAGTCGGCAGTTATCCCATCGATGTTGCTCTGGCTAAAATGAATGCCAACACCACCAACGACTGGGCTGCTGAAAACGGTGTTCCCGTATATGTGGGCAGCGATGTCACCATTTATATTGTAACCTTCAAGCTGAATGATGAAACCGTTCAGCTGGGTACCGATGCCGCTACCGGAAAGATCGTCGCAGATGATGCGACCAAGGCTCTGATCGAAGAAGAGACCTGGAAGGTAGAAGGTGCGGAATCCTCCTGGACTGTAAACTGGGATGAGGTTTATACCGAAAATACCACCTATGTTTTGGACTATACCCTGGAATATGTATCCAATAACGACGGGACCCATAATGTCGTTTGTTCCGAGGGCGACTGCGAGCATGCCGCTACCGGTGTGACCTGTACCGCAGTACCGAAGGCTGAGAACGATGTGGCTGCCGGTTACTATACTCCCGCCGAGATCGGTTATACCTGTGAAGTCTGTGAAGGAAATTGGTCTGTGGCAGATAACAGTTCTGTCAGCCCCGCTCCCTTCAGCGTGACTTTTGATAAGGATTCCCCTTATGTGGCAGGCGAGACCGCAAAGGTTACCATCGCGCTGAATGAGGATGCCGGAATTCTTGGCTATGATGCCACCGTTACTTATGATGCTGCCAAGCTGACCTATGTGGGCGTAGATGCCGATTGGTGCAGCGTGGGTGTCAACGACGGTACGCTGACTCTAAATGTACTGTCTCAGAACGGTACTCCGGGCGCTGTTTCCATCACTCTGGAATTTACCATTGCAGAAGATGCGCTTGCTGCTGAACTGCCCATCGAAGTTGCTTTGGGCACGGTTCTGGGTGTGAATGCCGAAGGTTTGACCGTTGAGGTTACTCCCCGCACCACCACCGTTGAAGCGGTGGCAGCCATGAAGGTTCCTGTCGGTCAGGTGGAGAACTTTGCCGATGCTACCGCATTCACGATCTCTACCGTAGATGAGTTGATCTGGGCGGCTGCTAATATTTCCAAATTCACCGAAGGGGATACCCTTTACATTATTAGTGATCTGAATATCACCGAGTATAATGCATCCGCATCTGCTACCTTTGCCAGCCAGTTCGTCGGCTTTAATTTGAGTGCCGGCGTGAATCTGGACGGTGAGAATCATAACATCATCGGTTATAACTCCACTACTTCCTTTATTACTTTACTTCCCGGCAATGAGATCCGGAATATTACCTTTAAGAGTGCCGATATTCCCACTCCGGACGGTAACTACGGTATGATCCTTGGTGTTAATGTCCTGACCGGCGGCGGAACGTCCATTGTTGAGAATGTGCATGTAATCGATTCCAAGATGTCTGCCGTAAAAAATAATGCATTTTTCATGGGCTTCCAGAACGGCAAGGAAGGGAATCTGACCTTTGAGAACTGCAGTGTGATCAATTGTACCGTGGATGCTGCTGCGGCCGGCAGCGAAGTACAAGGAAACGGCTTGTTTGTCGGCGAATACAAGGGATGGCCCGGTTATACCTTAAGCTTTAAGGATATCGTTGTTGCAAACAGCCGGTTGCTGTCCAATAATATTGCCAACCGCGGCGGCGGTCTGCTGATCGCGGACTTGAACGAGTATGATTATACTTTGAACTTTGAAAACATTCTGATGGCCAACAATCTGGTGCAGAATGACGATGCAGACAGAAGTGCTGTTTTGACGACCTTCTATGCAGGTACCGGAAGAACCTTCAATGTGAAGAATGTTTACAGTGTCAATAACCTGCGCGGGACAGATGTTTCTGATACGGCTGCTTTGGTTCCTATCAGCCATATGATCTGGGACAACAATGATCCTGCCGCAGTCAATACAACCGACGCTGTAATGGCAGATACCGAAATGTTGTTAAATGAAGGCAGTGAGACGACTGTTGAAGAAATCACTGCCTTGAGCACCTACACCGCTCTGGCTATGTACAATGCCAATACCACGGCCGATTGGACACTGGCAGACGGTACTCCTGTTCAGGCTGCAGAAGAGCAGAGCGCATATTTCGTAACCTTCAATCTGCTGAACGGTAAAATCATTCTGGCTACCGATGCCAACGGTGTTCTGGTAGCGGATGATACCGCAAAGACTTTGATTGGATGTGAGAACTGGCTGAATACTGCCGGGGAGGCGGTAACCATCGATTGGGATGCCGTTTACACCGCAGATACCACCTACAACGCTGCAGAGCATGTGGGTACTCATATTGAGACCAAAGAAGACGATAAGGAAAACCACTATGTGGTTTGTGACAATGCAGGCTGTACCGTGGAGGGCCATACCTATGCGGTTCCCTGTACCGATGAGAATCCCGATCATGTGGATCCCACCTACTTCGTGCTGGGTAAGAATGTTTATGTCTGCGAAGTTTGCGGCGTAAATACCTGGGAGACCGAGGATGAGGCTTCTGCCGCCAATGCACCTACTGTATTGGATGTGGTGTTCAACGCCGATTCCTATACCACTGATGAGATGGTTGCGGCTACTCTGAATGTGGTTCTGGCAGCAGATATCGCCGCCATGACCGCTACCGTGACCTTTGATGCTGAGAAGCTGGCTTATGTATCTGCTTCCGGCCCCGCTTCCGCAATGATCACCGTTGCTCCCGCCATGGATGAAGCCACCGGAACGGCCATCCCCGGTCTGCTGAATGTGACCATCAACTCTGTTGACGGTATGGCTTTGACCGAGGGCGCGTTCACCCTGACTTTCGATGTAATCACCGATGAGGCCGGCGAGGCTTCCATCTCCGGCGAAGTGGCAGAAGTCGTATTGGGCGACCTGACCTATACGGCTCCTCTGAATGTTTCCGGCGGTACCGATACAGTAGCTTTGACCGCTGCTGTTCATGAGGGCAATCACATTGAAACCAAGCCCGAGGACACTAAAAACCACTATGTGGTCTGCGATGTCGAAGGCTGTACCAATGAGACTCATAATTATGCAGTTCCCTGTACCGATGCAACCCCCGATTATGTGGCTGCTACCTACTTCGAACTGGCGAAGAATGTTTATGTCTGTGAAGTCTGCGGTGTGAATACCTGGACGGAAGTGGTGGAAGGCTCTGCCGAGAGCATTACCGCTCCCGTTGAGATCACCTTCGATGCAGCAGAATACAAGACTGCTGATACCATCGTCCTGAACCTGAATGCGAAGGCTGATGCCAATGTGGAAGGCTTCACCGTGGTTCTGGAAACCTCTAACCTGAATATGACTGCTTCTGCTGATAATACTGCAGGCAGCGTGGACGAGAATGGTAATCTGATCATCTCCGTTTCCGGCACCTCCGCTACCGTTTCCTTCGCTGCAGCCGCCGCCGGTGAGGTCTCCGTTACCGCTACCGTAAAGGATTGCACCGTAAACGGTGAAACGGTTGAGGCTTTGAATACCGTTGCCGGTACTGCTACTGCCAACGTGACCGCCGAGGTCGTTGAGTATCCCACCGACAAGCCCTATATGGCGGTTTCGGAAGAGAATGTGAACCTGGGCGTGCTGCATACCAATGGGCTGGAGACCACCCGTGTTTATTGGGGTTATATCGGCACAGAGTACATGGAGTGTACCACCTGGAATGCATTCTACAGCGCAGTCAGCGCAACGGATACCTATACGGCAGACTTTGCTCCTATCAACGGTGAGACCTATGCGATGACCAAACCCGGTTACTATACCTTTGTTGTTCGTTATACGGATGCCGCGGGAGCAACCAAAGAAGCTTATTACACCCTGCAGGTGGCCGGTTCCATTGATGAGAACTACGGCAGACCGTATCTAGAGGCCAGCGAGGATGGTAAGGTCGCTTGGCTGAACAAGAACGGCATGAAGGTTCGTAAGCTGTATTGGGGCTATATCGGTGAAGAAAATTATAAGTATGTAAACTGGTATGAATTCTTAGAGCGGATTGGCGATACTTATCTGCCCGATTATGATGTAAAAGACAATGAAGGCTATATCATGAATAAGCCGGGTTACTATCGGTTCCTGCTTAACTATGAGAAGGACGGGCAGTGGGTAGACTATATTTGTACAATTTATACCGGTACTCCCGCCGAGGCTCCCTCCATCAGCAATGAAGCACTGAGCAATGTGGCAGTACTGACTGATAACTACGACTATACCGCAAAGGTATACTATGGTTATATCGGAACGGAGAACACCAAGTATAAGGATTTCAATGGCTTTATTGCCGATACCGGAGATACCTTTACATCCTGCTTTGGTGACAATCATGGTCAAACTTATAATTTGGATCAGGCCGGATATTGGCGTTTCGTTATAAACTACAATGTAAACGGCGCCACTAAGGATGCTATTTACACCGTAGAAGTAAAGGAAGAGGATCTGGCCCTTGGTATACCCAAGATCGCAGTAGACGGGAATATTGCTGCTTTGAACTACAACGGAACCAAGGTCAACAAGATGTATGTCGGCTATATGGGAACGGAAGAAGTAACCATTACCAATTGGAATGATTTTGTTGCCAAGAGATTGAACAACACCAGCCACTTCGGACCGAAGGACGGCTACACGGTGACTCTCTCCGATGCCGGTTATTACACCTTTGTTGTGAACTACACGTTGGGTGATGTTACAAAGGATGCTTATATCACCGTTTATGTAGAAGGATAATGCCTTTAAGTTGTTAAATCTAAAAGCCATACTGCACCGCCCGAAGGCGGTGCAGTATGGCTGCAAAAACCTTGAATGCTTTGTTTTTTGGGGGAGGATATTTCCTCTTTTGGAAAAAAGGAAGCCTTGAAGGTTTGTTGCATTTGAAGTATACTTTAAATAAATGTGTTGGCAGAAGCCAATTTGTGTTTTAAAAACACAGGAGGGATTCATTTTATGAAGAAAGCGTTGATCATTGCAAATGCTGTATCTATGATCCATCTGTTTCTGGAAAGTAATATTCAGCTTTTATTAGAAGAAGGTTATGAAGTTCATCTGGCTTGTAACATGGAGAAAAACAGTAAGATTTCACCGGAGCAGACCCAGGCTTGTATTAAAGACTGGGAACGCAGAGGGCTGTATCTGCATCATTTTCCGGTTGAACGAAGTCCTTTTAAAAAGTGCAACATTGACGCTTATGTTGTATTAAGGGATTTGTTAAAAGAGCACCATTTTGATCTGATCCACTGTCATAATCCGGTAGTTAGTGTTATTGTACGCCTTGCGGCATCTAAATACCGTAAAAGAGGGACAAAAGTTCTTTATACTGCTCACGGTTTCTTCTTTTATAAGGGTGGCTCTAAAAAGGATTGGATGATCTACTATCCTATCGAATGGTTCCTGTCTCGTTTTACCGATGTTTTGGTGACGATTAATAAAGAGGATTATAATTTAGCAAAACGGAAATTCAAAAAAGTACCGGAGATCTACTATACCAATAGTGTAGGTATTGATTATCGTCGCTTTGCAGAATGCAATGCAGATCGCATGGAAGAAAGGAAAAAATATGGTCTAAAAGAGACGGATAAGGTTTTACTTTCTGTTGGTGAACTGTATGCATTAAAAAATCATTGTGTGATTATTAAAGCTATGGCAAAGATTCAAGATCCGGATCTCCATTATGTGGTGGCGGGAACCGGCGGTAACCGCGATGATTTGATCATACTTGCCGAACGTCTTGGTTTAAGTGAACGCGTGCATTTAATTGGATATGTGCAAGATATTGCTGCTTTGCATCGAATAGCAGATGTGTTTTGTCATCCGTCCACCCGCGAAGGATTACCGATTGCTTTGGCAGAAGCGGCTGCCAGCGGATTGCCGGCAGTTGTTTCCACTGTTCGCGGAAATGTGGATGTGATCAATGAAACAAATGGTTTTTTATGTCACTATAAAGATGTAAATGCTTTTGCAACTGCGATTTCCAAACTAATTAATAGTGAGAAACTGCGGAAAGAATTGTCTGCCAAGGTGCAGGAGAGTGCCTGGGCCTTTGATGTTTCTCATATTTCCGGACAAATGCGAGAAGTTTATGGCTTTTCTAAAGATGAAACAAGAAAAATGGTGTCTGTGAAATGAAGATTCTTCATTTATTAAATTCCGATAAATATTCCGGGGCCGAGAATGTGGCCTGTCAGATTATTCAAATGATGGCCGAAGAGCATGCTGAATCGGCTTATGCCAGCCCAAATGGGCCCATTGGTGAAGCGTTGGCAGATAAGGGCATTCGTTTCTTTCCAATGGAGAAGGTAAGTTCCCAAGAGGTGCGGCGGGTCATTAAGGAATTTCAGCCGGATGTGATCCACGCTCATGATATGGGGGCAAGCTTCAATGCGGCCTTGGTCTGTAAAAGAATTCCGTTGATCTCCCATATTCACAACAATAATTTCAATTCCAGGGGGGTCTCGCCTAAATCCATTGCCTATTTGTTGGCAGGATGGAAGGCAAAGCATATCTTTTGGGTGTCCGATAGTTCCTATAAGGGATATTGTTTCCACTCACTTTTGGCCAAAAAAAGCACGGTGCTTTATAATATTATTGATACGGAAAGCGTCTGTCGGAATGCGGAAGAGGATCCAAATCAGTATCCTTATGATGTGATCTATATCGGCCGTCTGACCTATCAAAAGAATCCGCAACGCTTGATGGAGGTTTTTTCTAAGGTCGCAAAGCAGCGGCCGGGCACCAAATTTGCTGTAGTAGGCGTAGGTGAACTGGAGGAGGAAACCAAAAAGCTTGCACAGCAGCTGAACCTGGAAAAAAATGTGGATTTCCTGGGCTTTCGGAAAAATCCCCATAAGATGCTTAAGGGCGCGAAGGTCATGGTGATGACTTCCCGTTGGGAGGGGACCCCCATGTGTGCCCTGGAGGCACAGGCCTTGGGTGTACCCATTGTCAGCACTCCGGCAGATGGATTAACAGCGTTGGTCAAGAATGACGAAACCGGTTATTTAAGCGAGAGTGACGATGTGCTTGCCGAAAAGATTTTGCAGGTCCTCAATAATAAGGATCTACATCAAAGCTTGTCTGTAAATGCAGTGGCTCAGTCTAAGGGAATGAATAATAAAGAACAGTACAAAAAGACCATCTGGGCCGAATATCCGGAGAGGAATTCTTGTTCCGCTGTGCCGAACTGATTTTAGGGCGGGAGCTTCGCAGATGTTTGATGAAAGGAAAATTGTTGAAAGATGAATATTGTGATTCTGCCTGCGTGGTTTCGTTTAAAAGCGAACAGAACCAATGGGTCCTTCTTTTTGGAGCAGGCAGTAGCCATGGCAAAGGCCGGCCATAAGGTGACGCTGATCAATGCTCAGCTCATTCCGACCCGTATCTATCTTGCTACTGAGCGGGATGTCGGGATCAAGCATTATATAGAGAACGGCGTGGAGATCTATGAATATAAGACCGGAGCTTTTTTGACCGGAAGATCTGCTCCTTTGACGATTAAACTATATGAGATGAAGGTAGAACGGCTCCTGAAGAAGGTGCTCAGAAAGCAAAAAATCGACGTTTTACACGCCCACTCTTTTTATCCTTCGGGTATCGCTGCGGTCCGCTTAGGGAAAAAGTATAATATCCCGGTGGTTCTGACGGAGCATTCCTCTTCCTTCATTAAAGACTGGCTTCATATAAAAGGGGTCTACGATTATGTAAAACCTACTTTTGATGAGGCAGATGCCACCGTTTGTGTTACAGAGTTTTTGGCTGATTATATCTATCGTAAATATGATCTTGCGAAAAAGCCGATCATGATCGGAAACGTGTTGAACCCGGTGTTTCAATATCTGCCAAAGCCGGAGAATGAAGTGTTTACCTTTGTGATGATTGCCCGTCTCACTGAAATAAAACGAGTGAATCATATTATATCCGCAGTTGCAGAGTTAAAACAACAGGGAATCCGGGTGTTGGTCCATATTGCCGGTGACGGCCCTTTGCGGGAAAGCTTGGAATGTCAGGCAAAAGAACTGCATGTACAGGATTTCTTAAAGTTTCACGGAAACCTTTCCAGAGAAGAAGTTTATGAACTGCTCGGGCAGTCCAATGCACTGGTTCATGCCAGCGTTACCGAGACCTTTGGCGTGGTTTATATTGAAAGTATGGCCTCCGGGCGACCGGTGGTTACCGCCGAGAACGGCGGTGCTTATGAATTGATCAATGAGAGTAACGGCTATCTGGCCGAGCCGGACGATCCTCATTCTTTGGCAGAGGCTATGAAAAAGATGATCGAAACCTATGCTCAATTTGATTGCAAAGGGATTTCGGAGAAGGCGCTTGCAGCCTATTCGGAAGACAGCATCGCAAGGGCTTATGAAGCTCTTTACAAAAAAGTTTTAAAATAAGACGGAAGGAGCGAAAAATAGATGTGGGATAAATGGTTTATTCTATTTTTCATTTCTTCTGCCGTTTGGGGAAATGCCGTGGACGGAATCCGGTTTCCTTTTATCGGATCTCTGTTTCCTTTGCGGATCGCAATCCTATTATTTGTCATCCTGGTATGGTATAAGACCTATATTATCGGGGAGCCGATTACGGTTTTGCAGAATTCTCCGTTCAGGGGGCCTCGTCTCCGGAATCTTACTCTCTATACCTTTCTTGTAATGATGGTGACCGGTCTGCTTACGATGTATTGGGCGTACAATCAGATAGCAGTAATCGTGGATCTGGTTACTTGGGTCACATCTTTTGCCTGTATCGCGATCAGCCTGTCTTTTCTAAAAAAACGGGAAAACATTATTTTTGCAGCAGGAATTTATATTATCAACTATTTGATCATCGGCGGTATCGGTATTTATGAAAGCTTTACCGGTGATTATTTCAATTTGGCTTATGAGTTTTATACCCGCCAGACCAATGTGTTGGGTTTATATATGCCGGCCTCTATTATGATGAACATCAATAATTTGGCAATCTTTATGGCGCTTTCCATGCCGATTTGTTTTATCGGAACCACCAAGCTGAAGGCTAAGGGGCTGATCGATCTTTTATTAATGGCATTTGGCGGATTTGTGATCGTGCTGACCGGGTGTAATACGGCTCTGTTGCTGCTTTGTGCTGTACTGCTGATGTATGTGATCATGGACCGCAAGCGAAAAACTGCCTGGTTGATCATTGCTGTCATTGCTATGATTTTGATCGCTTTTGGTTCTGTTGTGGCAAATGTTTTTTACGAACTGATCAATTATTCGGCGGGCAATGAGCCTCGGCTGGAGGCGTGGAAAAACATCATCGGCGTTTCCTGGAAGTACTATTTTATGGGTGTCGGCCCCGGAAACGGCACTACCGTTAACATACTGTATAAAGTGAACAGCACTGCGGTAGGAGCGGCTCATAATTATGTTTTGACGGTTTTTGAGGAATTCGGCTTTATTGCAGCCATTATGTTTGTCTTTTGGCTGGGAAAGATGATCTATAATATGATCGTCGTTTATCGCGGCAGTAAGGATTCGTTAATGAAATATGCCTTGATGTTTTTCATCATCTTTGTGCCTTCAACCATCTGTATGTCCACCATGGTCGGTTACTTCTATTACTGGGCAGAGTTCGGCTTATTGATGGCATTGGCAGAAATTGTTGAAAAAGAACAGCTTGAAACAGAAAATATTCAATTAGAAAGGGAAGTAGTATGATACAGAAAGAAACCGATTTTAAAAGAAGCCTTGCCGGGTTGTTTTATATTATAAAGAAAAGTCTGATCGGCATGATCATCTCCGGCTTGGTTTTGGGCGGCAGCGTAGGTCTTTTCAGCAAAAAGTTTATTGATCCGAAGTATTCTGCAAAGTCTGCACTTTATATTGCTTCCGCCTCTGATTCGGTGCTGCAGTTGGATGATATTCAAATCGGTTCTTCCTTGACGGACGATTATATTTACCTGATCACCAGCCGTCCCTTCATCACCGAAATGAAGCTTCGTATCGGTCTGGGCAGTGAGTATACCTATGCCATGCTCAGTGATATGATCTCGGTCACTAATCCAACGGGTACTCATGCGATTGAGATTACGACGGTTTGCAAGGATGATAAACTGGCTGCCGATATCTCCAATGCTTTAGCGGAGGTCTCCGTCACCAAATTGGCAGATATTATGGAATCCTCTCATCCGAAGATTACGGAATATGCCGCGGCAAGAGGCGCACAGGTAAGTCCCAATTCTACGATGAATGCGATGGTCAGCTTTGTGTTGGGCGCTCTGGCCTTCTTTGTATTCTCTTATTTAAAAACGGTTTCCGATGATACCATCAAATCCGTCGAGGATATCGATTCTATGCTGCAGCTGAATGTATTGGGTATGGTCAATGAAGCACCCACTAAGGCGCAGACCGGTGATAAAAAGCGCAGCAGAAAGAAAAAAAGCAAAAAAACGGAAAAGGCTTCGTGAGGGATTTGAATCATGAAAAAGATTACATTTAAAAATTTTGATAAATTAGAGTATACCCGTGCGGAGCAGTTCAACTCCATCAGCGTCAACCTGGATTTCTGCGGTGATGATATTAAAAAGATCAGCATTACCAGTACCCGTGAAAATGAAGGAAAAAGCTTCGTCTCCATGCAGCTGCTGCGGACTTGCGCGAACAACGGCAAAAAGGTGGTTCTGGTAGACTGCGACCTGCGAAAATCCCGTATTGCCACCGATTATGGTGTTGAGAGCGACGATTATGTGATGGGCCTGACCCATTATCTGGCCGGTATTGCCTCTATTGATGAGGTTATTTATGAAACCAATATTGAAAATGCCGACATTATTTTGGCCGGCAAAACGGTATCTAATCCGGTCAATCTTTTAAAAAAGCCCCGATTTGAAGAGCTACTGGAGGAATTGAGCAAGCGTTATGACCTGGTGTTGGTGGATACACCGCCGGTGCAACCGGTCATCGACGGCGCTTATATTGCCCAAAAGTGCGACGGCACCATCCTGGTTATTAACTACGGTGTGGTCAGTGTGCAGGAGGTTTTGGACAGTAAGAACCAGATCATAGCTTCCCATTCCACTATCCTGGGCACGATTTTGAATAATGTTCCCTTCAATGCAGGGCGATACTACTATAAAACATCAAAATATTATAATAAGCACCGTTATAAGTATTATAAGCGCTACGGCTACTACGGAGGCTATGGCTACGGTTACGGCGAAAGTAAAAGCGAAAAATAAGGATAGGGGAGTTGAAAATGAATAATACAGAGCAGATGTATCTGGATTTTCATGCTCATATCCTTCCCGGAGTTGACCATGGCAGCAGTTCTTTAGAAACCTCTCTTCAGCAGTTAGAGGCGGCCAGGGAGGCCGAAATCGGAACGATCGTAGCAACTTCCCATTTTTATCCCCATCTCCATCAGGTTGAAGAATTTCTGAGCCTGCGGGATCGGCGGTTTCAATTGTTGGAGCCGCACCTGGCTGATTACGGGATCACCGTTTTGAAAGGGGCAGAGGTGCAGCTTTGTATCGGCCTTGATAAAATGCAGAATCTGGAGAAGCTGTGTATCGAAGGTACCGATTTGTTGTTGCTGGAGATCCCCGATATGCCGATGACGGCCGAAATGTTTGAGACGATCGAACGGATCCATAAGCGGATGCGGGTGCTGATCGCCCATGTAAACCGATATCCGAAGAAAACCGTACAGAAATTATTGGATCGAAAGTATATGCTTCAGCTTAATGCAGAAGCCTTTACCCCTTTATTGTTAGAGCAAAATATTCGTCAGATTCTGGAAAGCGGCCTGGTGTATGCTTTGGGCAGTGATGTCCATGGCAGCGGCAAGCGCGCCTACCGTTCCTTGAAAAAAGCAATTCGCCGGTTGGGTGTGCAAAACGATGTAATTCAACAGCGGATGAAGGGTTTGTTGCAATGAAAATAAAACAAAAAAGAGTATTATCAGCGGTGATTTTGCTGCTGATCCTGCTATTGCTGGCGCTACTCGGCTGGAAATGGCTCAGCGGACGGCAGGCAGAAGAGATGATTCAAGAGAGCGCTCCGCCGGTTGCAGACGTTCCTCAAACGTCGGAGTATGTCTCCCCTGTTGATTTTTCAGGCCTGCAAAATCAAAATAAAGACATTTATGCCTGGATCCGGATCCCCGATACCTGCGTCGATTATCCCATCGTTCAGCGGACGGAGGATAATTCTTACTATCTGAGAAGAGACATTGCCGGGGAGTGGGCTTATCATGGCAGTATCTTTACCGAAAACTATAATACCCTCACCTTTGAGGATCCCATTACCGTTGTATACGGTCATAATATTACCGCCGGCAGGATGTTCGGCGATCTGAAAGATTATTCCGATCAGGAATATTTTAACACGCATAATCAAATGACCATCTATCTTCCTACGGAGGAAAAGCATTATACGCTGGTGGCGGCTGTGCCCTTTGATGACCGACACCTGTTGTATAAGGCCGATTATACCGACGCGGAGGTCTATCGCGCTTTGGTCAATGAGCTGTTGAGTGTAAGGGATCTCAATGCGGTGATTGCCGGCGGTGCGGAAATTTCCGAAAAAGATCGGCTTGTCATTTTATCAACTTGCTATTATAATATTAAAAGTAAACGATATTTGGTTATCTGGAAAGAAACGGAGGAATAAACAATGAAAAGAATAGGAACGCTCCTGATGCTGCTTTTGCTGATCGGCTCTATGACCCTTACTTCTTTTGCGGCAGGTGAAGCCAAGGACAGCCCTGAATTGGAGCAGGAGGATCCGGCGCCCGGCTATGTGATCGTGGATGGCGACGGCGATGTATGGGATCAAGCTGATCCTGATAAAGAATTGTCTTTTGAAGCCAACGGCGATGTGAAAAAGATCACCGGTGTGAAGGTAAACGGTGTATTGATCGACACCAAGAATTATGAAGTGGATCCTTCCCGGGCGATTGTTACTTTGCTGAAGGAATATCTGCGTCTTTTGGGCAGCGGTCAGTATACGGTCACGATCGTGTTTGAAGACGGTGAAGCAACTGCTGATTTTGAGGTCAAAGATACTGCAGCTTCGCCTGAGGATGAGGATGTCAAATCTCCCGATACCGGTGATGATCTCACCTTCGTTATCGCGGGTGTACTCCTTTTAGTCGGTGTTTTGACCGGAGTTTATCTGAAGAAATCTATTAGAAATAAAGCTGAGTAATTCATGAAAATTTTACGCAAGTTAAAATACCTGTTCCTCTTGATTCTGATTGCGGCATTAGCAATCGGAATTTGGTATTTGCGAAATGATGAGGATGAGACTGCCGCGCCGCCGGAGGACTATGTGTGGAACACGACTCTGGAGCAGGAATATATTGAATTTAACGGAGAGAAATATATTAAAAACTCCAAGGTGGAAACGATTCTGCTGGGCGGCGTGGATAATGACGGGAAGATCGATCTTTCGGGCGGTAACGGCTCCGGCGGCCAGGCTGATGTTTTGTTGCTTTTGGTCATTAATAATGAGACCAAAACCATTGACAAGATCCAGATCGACCGTGATACCATGACGCAGTTTACTGTGCTCAATGAAAATTATCTGGCAGAAGGAACTCAGACGGCTCAGATCGCCTTGTCTCATGCCTATGGCAACGGGGGCAGTATCAGCTGTAATAATACCGTCAGCGCAGTAGAGAATTTGCTCTATGGTATCGATATCGATAAGTATCTGTTCTTAAACATGGGTGCAATTCCTACCCTCAATGACTTTTTCGGAGGGGTAGAGGTGCGGATCGAGGATGATTTTTCTGCTGTGGACCCCACTCTTGTCCGTTGGCGGCGAATCAAGCTGAACGGGACTCAGGCCTATAATTATATTCGTGCCAGAAAAGAAATGAATGAGCCTACCAACCGGAACCGGTTGGAACGAATCGGCAATTATATGGATGGATTGACCGAGCTGATTCGAACCAGTATTTCCGAGGGCGGCGTATCAGCGTATACCTTGTATAATGAACTTTACGATTATATGGCCACCTCATTGGCTGCATCAGAAATGACTGCTTTGGTCATCGAAACGGCAGACTATGAGATGAACGAGACTCTTATTCCGGAGGGGACTTTCAATGAAGAGTCGGAATTGGAAGAGTTTTATATGGATGATGCCGCATTGAAGCAATTGGTTATTGATCTTTTCTATATTCCGTATGTGCAGTAAGCTTTTTAAGGAAAGACGGATACGAAAAGCAGTTCATATATACGGGAAACTGTAAAAAAATACGGAGTGTTTTACACTCCGTATTTTTTTCTTTTAATAGACCCCTCTGTAATATAATCCTCTGGTATATTCCTCCGGAGGAGTGCTGTTTTTGGTATAGGCCTCCAGAATTTTTTGAATCTCGGTGGGGGGTTCGTCGGTGAAGAGCAACCGCCCGAAGGTCACTCCCGTCTCCTGCCATTCCCGATTGCGGTCGGCAAGATAAAGGGGTGTGTTGTTAAAGAGCACATTTTGGCAATCATAATCACAGGCAATGGGGAAGGTTCGGCCGGTGCGATCGCAGAGAGCACCGCCTTTTTTATGACGGCAATCACCGGTATTTAATAGAATGCAGTTTTTGGTCTGCATCAGGGGCAGCCTGCCGTAGACGATCATGCCGCAGGGGATGGGCTTGGGCAGATTTCGGATCTCCCGCAGGGTCAGCTCAAAAGAGAGGGTGGCATCCGCCAGCAGCTCACTGACCGTCTGCAACGCATAACTGTTGGCTAAATTCATGGAAAAATCTCCGTGTACCGTATAGCCCATCTTTTTCAGGAGGGTTGCTTGCCCGATGTTACGGATCAGGGCATGGCGAAACCCCATGGTGTATAGGCGGTTGGCCATTTTCTCCAAGGCATCGTCTTGAATGAGGACGGGAAAAAAGACTCCTGCTTTGGGGTCTGTGGCAAAGGGAGCGCAAAAGGCCGTTTTGTTTCCATTGAGCCAGTAGCGGGAGAGACGTGGATCTGCTACCGCATATTGCGGCTCCCAGAACCAGCCCTCTAAAACCGGCTTGCCGGAAAAATGATTTCTGCCCACTATCGGCGGTAGGTCATAAATCTTATGGGGAACCGGCGCAAAATGCCGCTCTACTGCTTCGATAGCCCGCCGTCTTAAATCGTTAAAAGCAGCAGCCGGATAAAAGAGATCGTGCTGTACCTTGGCGGTACAGTCTTTTAAAGCAAAGGGGGTGCCGCCCAGCTTGGAAAGGGCGCGAATGGCATCCTCTTCGGTCACTTCCCGTTTAAAGGCCGCCTCCGGAAGCGCGCCTTCAACGGTGGTTTCAAAATCTTCGCAGGTCACCTGCAGACGGCAGTAGGCTTCCCTTAAGGAAAGGCGGAAGGAAAGCTCCCGTTTTTTCAGTTCAAATCCCTCTTTAAAGGTTTTAACCACCTCGGAAACAGCTTGCTTATAGTCTTCATAGGCAGTCTTGGTCTTGGTGCCAAACATCTGGGGCCCCAAATCTCCGGTGATATATCCGTCGGTGAAACCGTCCCGGGAGAAAATGTGCCGGAGGCGCTGCACTTCCTCGGCAGTTACATCTTTACCGGCTTTGGCTTTGGAAAAGGCTTGGCATACGCTGCCTACATATTCAGGAGATTTCAAACGCCCCTCGATCTTGAGCGAGGCAATGCCTGCTGATTTGAGTTCTTTATAGCGGGACAGCAGACTTAAGTCCTTCAGGCTTAAGGGGTATTTTCCGTTTTCATAGGGCAGACGGCAGGGCTGGGCGCAAAGACCCCGGTTGCCGCTCTTTTGTCCGATGACGGCCGATAAATAGCAGTTTCCGCTGCAGCTCATACAGAGGGCCCCGTGGGCAAACACCTCGATCTCCATGGAGGTGTTTCGGCAGATCTCGGAGATCTCCTTTAAAGAAAGCTCTCTTGCCAAAACCACTCGCTTAAAGCCCTGCTTTTCCAGAAAACGCACTCCCTCTAAAGTATGGACATTCATCTGAGTGGAGGCATGAAGAGGCAAGGTGGGGCAGAGGGAGCGAATGATTCGGGCAACACCGAGATCCGCTACGATCACGCCGTCGGCTCCGGCCTCGGCGATCTCCCGTACCAGCTGCTCTAAAACCGGAAGCTCGTCTTCCCGGGTCAGGGTATTCACGGTGACATAAACCTTTACCCTGCGGAGGGTGCAAAAGGAGACCAGTTCTTTGAGTTCCTCGCCGCTGAAGCCTGCGGCAGCCCGACGGGCGTTAAGAACTCGCCCACCCACATAGATAGCATCGGCGCCGCCTAAAACTGCGGCTCTGGCTGCCTCGAAATTGCCGGCAGGGGCTAAGATCTCCATGCGATTCCCTCCTTTGGGTTTAATATTGATATTATATAAGATTTCACAAAAGAATGCAACCCTTGACGAAAAAGCAAAAAAGGGGTAAAATAAAAACAAATTTTAATGTGGAGTGCATTTATGAATAAAGTTGCAATCTTTTTCCGTAAATACGGCCATAAGATCCTGACCTTTTGTATTGGCTTGGCCTTTTTGGGCGGCTGTGCCTTTTTGCTGTTTTTGGGCGGTAATCGGGTCTATCATATGTTCAAACCCGAAAAGATCTATGAAGAAGGCGTAGATCCCGATCTGATCGATGCTAATGCTCCTTTTGAAGAGGCCCGTTCCTCCGGCTATGAGGTTGGCTCTAAGGAATTTTTTGAGCTGTATATCAATAATTTTGTTAAGCAGGATTTTCCCAGCTTTACCGATCCGCTGGAGTTGAATACCGATTATTTTGTTTCCTATGGGATCTGGCAGGCCATTAAGGTCAACGGCCAGGGTATTTATGCTCTGCAGGAGGACGGCAGTTACCTGATCCCGAAAGAGGATGTGGAAAAATATGCCCGTCAGAGTTTCAATTATGTGGGGGAGATCTCTTTCCGCAGTGTAGAGGTTTGTGGAGCATTTACCTATGAAAAGCTGAGCGGGTGCTATCGGGTTCCCTCCGGGATGAGTACAACCTTTCTGGTTCCGGATGTGATCGATGTAAAATACGATGAGGCTACCGGGATTTATACTCTTCTGGTGGATTGTTATATTGACGATGGCCTCAGTGAGGTGGATGTTACCACCGATTCCACGAAGTTCAGCAAGCGCATCTCCGTTACTCTCCAGGAGGTGGAGGAGCTGCATACCGTAGACGGCGTGGAGATGACCGTCACCGATTATCTCTATACGGCTTGCTCACTGGTGGATGAGACCATCGAGAACAATAGTATAGAGTGAATTGATTCGAATCGATTCACTCTGAGTACCGACGAAGAATAAAAATCGGCACCCGACGGGGTGCCGATTTTTAAATTATAAAATGTTAACAGAAGAAATCGTATCCCAGCTTTTCTGCCAGGTGGTTTGTTGGGGAAGAGCGCTATCGTTGCTGCGGCCATCCAGCCAAAGCTGGGGCTGCTCCAGTTCTTCAATGCGCTCTGCTTTGCCGTTCACATAGTCCATTAAAATGTCAGCAATACCGGCCATACGCTCCTTTAAACCGCCCAGACGGATCTGTTGAACCTCGATGCCGAAGTTCCGGCTTTCGGTTTTCCACATAGCCACCTGCGCCTTTAAGAAAGTATCCACTTTAGCGATGCAGGTGGGAATCTGTTTCTCGGCGATCTGCTTGAGGGCGGCTTTATCGCCGTTTTCATAAGCGGTGCGGATATCGATGGGCAGGGTGGCCTTCATGGCACAGACCTCAGCCAGTTTCTGAATGGGATCGATGAGGTAGCCGAAGTTTTTATTCTCAGCATATTTTTTTAAGCCTTCGGCAATGGCAGTATAATGGTTGAGATAGCGATCTCGGTCAATGTGTTTATTGTAAAGACCGTAAAGGATATCGGAAAACAGCAGCTCCTTGCAGAAATGAGCTTGTGCCTTCAGTTCCTCGGCGGTGCGGTCAGGATAACTCATATCGCTCATCAGGTCAAAGGCCTCCATCGATACCTTAAAGAGCTCTTCAAAGCGGGTGGAGAGCCATTCATCCGTCATATCGGCCTTGTAGCATTTTTCGGCATAGAGGGCCAGACCCGGCAGAATGGAGAAGTGGGCGGCTTCAGCACCGTTATCGCCCCAGCCTGTGGTCCAGATGTCGGTAATACCGTGCTCTAAGCAGGCGTCGATGTGCATGGGCTCGATGACCTTGGTAGCCTTGTTGCTGGCTACAAAATCATCCCACTTCTGACATCCTCCGGCAAAGGCGGTGGGATTTTTAAAGGAACGGTGCAGTTTGACCATATGATCAAAAGCGGCACGGTCAGTGGTGTAATAGTCCCAATAGACCAAGGTTACATCGGGGTGTACCCCATCCAACACCTCTTGGGGAAACTCCCCCTCGGTGACATAGTAGCCCCCAAAGGTGGCACGGAAATACATATCACTCCACATCATGGGCTTAAAGCCGTATTTTTTGGCAATTTCCGCTACTCGTTTTAGATGGCGGTGCATGATCTCGGTATGAGGAACATGCCCGTTGCGTTTAAAGAACGCACCGGTTCCCAAAGCCCAAGCCTCATCCATGCCGATATTGATCTTGCGGCATTTAAAGCACTCGGCGCAGGTTTTGAACATCTCTTCGATCAGTTCATAGGTCTTTTCCTCATCGACCAGCAACACTGAACCCCGATCCAATACGCTTTTAAAAACAGGCCAATGGAAGATTCGCTCCAAATGCGCCAGGGTCTGGATGCAGGGGACCAGGGTGACCCCGAACTGCTCACCGTAGGCTACGATGTCTTTCAGCTCCTGCTTGCTCCAGCGGCCTCTCATATGACCGAAATAGGGGTATTTTTCCAGTTCATAAGTATCCTCGGTATAGAGCTGCAGTTCATCAAATCCAAGGAGCGCCAAAGAACGAACCATCCGCTGGGCGGTGGGAATATTGAATACCGCATTGCGGGATTGATCTGCCATATAGCAAAGATTTGTGTGCCGCGGATGCTCGGTGTAGGTATCCCCGATCAGGGTGCTTTCCAGGAAGGAAAGCATTCGAAAAAACTGTACTTTCTTATGGTAAGTAATGACTACTTTTTTCGCTGTTTTCTCAAGGGAAGGATCTCCCTCCTTCTGCTCTGCGTAAACGGGAATGCCGTTTTCGCTTTCGCTGAGCTCCAGCATGGGCAAAAGGGCACGGGCACCGGTCAAAAGCTCTTCGGGCAATTTAGAGAAACAATAAGACATCGTGGATCTCCTCCTGTTTTTTGATTGCTTGCCTATAATATAATAAAATAAAAAGTTAAAGTCAAGAGAAATCTCGGATCAGTTGACAAAGAGGCTTTTTTTTTGATAAAATAGTAAAAAAATGCCGGAAAGGAGACCGCTGTGGACGAAAAAAAAGCAGGCTCAGCCTACCGCGGTCTGCGGGGTTGTGCTTACCGGAAAAAATTTGATATTGCGCTGTTTTTCGGCAGTAAGGCCTTCTCCTACGGAGACCTGCTCACGCGGGCGGAATATGCTTACAATTCCTTTCGGCAGATGGGGGTGGAAAAGGGAGAGAGAGTCTGCCTCTGGCTGCCCGATTGCCCTGATCTGTTGGCGGCCTTTTACGGGCTCTCCCGCTTGGGTGCTATCCCGGTGCTTTGCCATCCTCAAAGTGTTCCCAGAGAACTCCAAAACCAAATGGAGACCACCCAAAGTAAGCTGCTGGTTACGACGCCGTTTCGCTATCGGCAATACCTGGAGCGGATAGGCACCTTTCCCGACAGCCATCTGATCTTATGCCGTCCCGAACGGGATCTTAAAGGAAGAGAACAGAAAGAATTTTCGGAAAAAGAACCTGCTTGCCAAGTGGGTGGATTTGATTTTGAGGAGCTTTTGAAAGCCAACCGTTATAATGCCAATGAGATCCCGGCTTTGGAACCTGAAATCCCGGCGGTGATCCTTTTCGGCAGCAGCGGCTTTTTAAGCTGTGAACCGGTCTCTTATCTGTCCGGGGAGTTAGAGGAAACGGTGGAGATCTTTGACTGCCGCCGGGAACGGATCCAAACTGTATTTGTGGAAAATTCTTTTGCTTCCGAAGGAGGATTTCTGGCGGTACACAGCGCATTATGCCGGGGAATAACCGTTCTTTGGAGTGTCGGTGATCCCTTGCCGTATCTTGCAAAAAAAATGCCGGATTATTTGGTGGGAACCGAAGAATTTTTTTGGGAACTGCGCCAAAAAACAGACCTCTTTAAAGGCAACTGGGTCAACCTTTTGGGCGGCATCCAAATCGGGAAAGACCGGACACCGCTGATGTCTAAATTTGCTGCTAAAGCCTTTCTGGAAACGGGCGGAAAAGGGGCACTGCTCAACGCGCCGATCCCCCTGAAGGTGCAAAAAGAAGAACTTTATTTTGTGAAGGATTTCGGAGTGCGTCTTGCGGATATGGAAAGGGCCATCTCCTCCTTGCCGGGGGTCGCCGCCTGCCAATGTATCGGTGAGGGCAGCGGCATCCGTTTGCGACTGCAGCCTGCGGGAAATACAGATGCAGCTGCTCTGGGCAGAAAGGTTCTCGCTTATTGCCGCGAGGAAATGAATGAATTCCATGTCCCTGAAAAACTGGAATTTTCCGCCAATATCCAATAAAAAATGCTTTACTAATAATATTATTTATGTTACAATGACAAAGTAGCGGCTTTTTTAAGAGTTGCTGTCGAAATAATGTTGAAAATATTAAGAGGATTGTTGCATGGGAACCATCATCAGCATCGTTTCCGGCAAGGGCGGCGTCGGGAAGACCACTCTTTGTGCCAATCTTGCCTTCTCCCTCGCCATGGCAGGGCATACCGTCATTGCCATCGACGGAGATATGGGGCTGCGCAATCTGGATATTCTGCTGGGAATGGAAAGTAAGGTTCCCTATGATCTGCAGGATATTTTGGAGAATCGCTGTCCCATTAGTCAGGGCGTTGCCGTTCACGATACCCTGCCCAACCTGCATTTTATCCCCGGCTCCGAGGATTATACCGCGCAGGTGGACCGGCAGGCCTTTCGGCGACTGTGCCATTATCTTGGCAACCATTATGAATATGTGCTGATCGACGCACCTGCAGGCGTGGGCGAAGGCTTTTGCAATGCCATCTACTGTGCTCAGCGGTGTATCGTGGTCTCTACCCCCGACCTCACCTCTGTGAGAGATGCGGGCCGTACTGCCGGGATCGTGGCGAAGATGAGGAATATGCAGACCGAACTGGTCATTAATAAAGTCCGTAAGCAAATGATCAAAAAAGGATATTTGCAGAATGTGGATCAGGTGATGGATCAGGTGTCCCTGCCCCTTTTAGGTTTGGTGCCTCACGATGATGCGGTGGTCATCTGCTCCAATCGGGGCGAGATCCTTCCGCAAAGCAAATCCCCTACCGCTAAGGCCTTTTTGAATATCGCCGGGAGACTGCAGGGTGAGGATATCCCTCTGGCATCCTTCTGGAGAAAGTAGGAATAAATGAAAATAGCATTGATTGCCCATGAAAAGAAGAAGGAACTGATGGTTCAGTTCTGCATCGCCTATGCCGGTATTCTGGCTAAGCATCAGCTTTGTGCCACCGCCACCACAGGCAACCTGATTGCAGAAGCCACCGGTTTGGAAATCAATAAAGTGCTCAGCGGTCCTCACGGCGGAGAGGATCAGATCGCGGCGCGTATTTCTTATAATGAGATCGACGTGCTGCTCTTTTTCCGGGATCCCCTGACCCCTACCACCCGGGAGCGCGAGGAATTGAATATCCTCCGTCTTTGCGATGTGCACAATGTGCCCGTAGCCACCAATATCGCGACTGCTGAGGTCATTATCATGGCCTTGGAGCGCGGCGATCTCGACTGGCGGGAAATCAGCAGACAATAAAAAGATCCCTGCTCTTTTTCAAGAGCAGGGATTTACGGCGTTTTAACGAAAGAAAAGAGGAGTAAGAAATGGCTCAAATCACCGCCCCCAAGGGCACCCAGGATATATTACCAAAGGAATCCGGAAAATGGCAGAAAGCCGAGCGTATTATCCGGGAACTTTGCGCACAATACGGCTTTAAAGAAATCCGCACCCCCGTTTTCGAGCATACGGAAGTGTTTGTCCGCGGCGTGGGGGAGACCACCGATGTGGTCACCAAGGAGATGTATACCTTTGAGGATAAGGGCGGCAGATCCGTCACCTTGCGTCCGGAGGGTACCGCCGGTATCGTCCGTGCTTTTGTGGAAAACGGCCTGTTTAATGAGGCGCTGCCTGCCAAATATTATTACCTGATCCAGTGCTTCCGTTATGAGAAGCCCCAGAAGGGCAGACTGCGGGAGTTTCATCAGTTTGGACTGGAGCTCTTTGGTGCTCCCGATCCCATCACCGATGCGACGGTCATTTCTCTGCCTGCCCGCCTTTTCAAAAAGGTCGGTCTCAATAATCTGTCCTTGGAGCTCAACTCCATCGGTTGTAAGGAATGCCGTGCAAAATACCGTGAGGCTCTGATCGCTTATTTTGAAAAGGATCAGGAAAAACTCTGTCCTACCTGCCGGGAGCGTTTGGAAAAGAATCCCATGCGGATATTAGACTGCAAGAGCGAGATCTGTCAGGGAGTTGCCAAGGATGCTCCGCTGATCACCGATTACCTCTGCACCGATTGCCACGACCATTTTGAGCAGGTGAAGGATTACCTGCAGATAATGGGGATTGAATATCAAGTCAATCCCCGTATCGTTCGCGGTTTGGACTATTATAACCGTACGGTCTTTGAATTTGTCAGCACCGAGATCGGTGCTCAGGGTACCGTCTGCGGCGGCGGACGTTACGACGGGATGACCGAGCAGTTCGGTGGCGCACCCCAGCCGGGCATCGGCTTTGCTATGGGGATGGAACGGTTTATGCTGCTTTTGGAAGCGGCCGGCATCACCTTAGAAGAGGAACGGGGTTGTGATCTGTTTTTGATCCCCATGGGTGAAAACGCGAAGAAAGAGGCGGTTCGTCTCACCGGCGCACTGCTGGATCAGGGCGCTAAAGTCCAGTATGACCTACTGGGTCGGTCGGTGAAAGCCCAGATGAAATATGCCGATAAGATCAAAGCTGCCTGCACTGCAGTGTTGGGCGACAGTGAGTTGGAGGAAGGCGCGCTCACCGTCAAGAATATGGCGGACGGGAAGCAGGAAAAGATTGCCCTTTCGGAATTGAATGCCGAGTGGCTGGAGGAATTTTGCAAATGAGAAGAACAAATTATTGCGGAGAGATCACCAAAGAGATGATCGGCAGCGAGGTTACCGTCTGCGGCTGGGTTCAGCGCCAGCGGGATCTGGGCGGCCTGATCTTTATTGATCTGAGAGATCGCACCGGCCTGGTGCAGCTGCAGTTTGACGAGTCGGTGAATAAAGAAGCCTTTGACGCAGCCTTTACCGTCCGCAGCGAATATGTTTTGGAAGTCACCGGTACCGTTGCCAAGCGCGGCGGTGCCGTAAATACCAATCTCAAAACCGGCGAGCTGGAAATTCTGGCTAAGACGGTAAAGGTCTGGTCTAAGGCGAAGACCCCGCCCTTCGAGATCGTGGAAAACAGCAATGTAAATGAAGAACTGCGGCTGAAATACCGCTTTTTGGATCTTCGCCGTCCCGATCTGCAGGGCAATATCCTGATGCGCCACCGCATCGCCAAGATCACGCGGGACTATTTTGATGAGAATGGCTTTATCGAGATCGAGACCCCCATGCTGATGAAGTCCACCCCCGAGGGCGCCCGTGACTATCTGGTTCCCAGCCGGATCCATCCCGGCAGCTTTTATGCTCTGCCCCAGTCCCCCCAGATCTATAAACAGCTTTCCATGGTAGCCGGATTTGATCGCTATATGCAGATCGCCCGCTGTTTCCGGGATGAGGACTTAAGAGCTGACCGTCAACCGGAATTCACCCAGATCGACCTGGAGATGTCCTTTGTGGAGATGGAGGATGTGCTGGCTATGGGCGAGGGCTTTATGCGCCGTCTCTTTAAAGAGGCATTGAATGTGGAGCTGCCTTTGCCCCTGCCCCGCCTGACCTATAAAGAGGCTATGGAGCGCTTTGGCTCCGATAAGCCGGACACCCGTTTCGGTATGGAGCTTTTTGATATCAGTGATATCGTAAGGGATAGCGGATTCTCCGTTTTCAGCGGCGCAGTTGCTGCAGGGGGAAGCGTCCGCGGTATCACCGCCAAGGGCGGCGCTGCTACTCTCACTCGTAAGGAGATCGATAAGCTGACCGAGCATGCCAGAGGTATCGGGGCTAAGGGTCTGGCTTTTATTCGCTGGATGCCGGAAGGCCTCAATTGCTCCTTCGGTAAGTTTATGACCGAGGAAGAGATGGCCGCTATTCTGAAGAGAGCCGGTGCCGAAGAAGGGGATGTGGTTCTCTTTGTGGCCGATGTGAAGAACAGCACCGTGCTGAATACCCTGGGCGCTCTTCGCCTGATGGTGGCCGATAAGCTGAATATCGAAAAGAGCGGTTATCAATTGCTCTGGATCACCGAGTTCCCCTTCTTCGATTGGGATGAGGACAATCATTGCTGGGTAGCGATGCACCATCCCTTTACCTCACCCATGGATGAGTGTCTGGAATATCTCGAAACCGATAAAGCCAATGTTCGCGCCAAGGCCTATGATCTGGTCTTGAACGGCGTGGAGCTGGCCAGCGGTTCCATCCGGATCACTGATCCTGAGCTGCAGGGCAGAATGTTTGATATGCTGGGCCTTTCCCCCGAGGAAGCCCATCGAAAGTTCGGGTTCCTGACTGACGCCTTCCAGTACGGTGCGCCTCCTCACGGCGGTATGGGCATCGGTCTGGATCGTCTGGTGATGCAGCTGCTGAACCTGAAGAACCTGCGGGATGTGGTTGCCTTCCCCAAGGTGCAAAATGCCTCTGAACTGATGAGCGAATGTCCCTCTGAGGTTTCCCCTGAGCAGCTTAAAGAGCTGGGCATTGCAATCATTGAAAATAAAGATTAACAGTTTGTTTACAGCATTTTTTCGCTGTATATGTTAAGATAAAATCGAAAAATCCATTAGTAAGGAGAAAATTGATGATTGAAGTAAAAAATATCGTCAAGCAGTACGGTGATAAATACGCCGTCAACGATATTTCTTTCAAGGTCGATACCGGCGAGATCGTGGGCTTTTTGGGCCCCAACGGTGCCGGTAAGTCCACCACCATGAATATCCTGACCGGCTACCTTTCTGCCAACAGCGGTACGGCGATCATCGACGGGATCGACATTTTGGAGGATCCCACCGCCGCCAAGCGACTGATCGGCTTTTTGCCGGAGCAGCCGCCCCTTTATATGGATATGACGGTGAAGGAATACTTAAATTTCGTCTATGACCTGAAGGGCTGTAAATTTCCCCGTAAGGAGCATCTTAGGGAGATCTGCGAACTGATCAAGATCACCGATGTCTATGACCGGATGATCAAGAACCTTTCTAAAGGTTACCGTCAGCGTGTGGGTTTTGCTCAGGCGTTGGTGGGGAATCCCCCCATCTTGATTTTGGATGAGCCCACCGTCGGTCTCGATCCCCGCCAGATCATTGAGATCCGGAATTTGATCAGCCGTTTAGGTAAAAAGCATACGGTGATCCTTTCTACCCATATCCTGCAGGAGGTACAGGCGGTCTGCGACCGCATTATCGTCATCAATAAGGGCCAGCTGGTGGCCGACGGGAATGCTGAGACCCTCACCTATAAGACCGCAGGCAACCGTAAGCTGGTGGCCCGGATCGCCGGCGGTAAGACCGAGATCAAAAAGGCTGTCCGCGCCATGGACGGTGTACTGTATGTAGAAGAGATCGGCTCCAAGGAGCAGGGCTCCCATGATTTTCTCATTGAGTGTCAGCCCAGCGTGGATATCCGTAAACCCCTCTTCCGTTTGTTGGCCGAGCGCGGCTGGTTCTTAATGGGTCTTAAGTCCATGGATATGTCCTTGGAGGATGTATTTGTCAATCTGATTGCTAATGAAGGAGGTGCCGAAGGATGAGTGCTGTCTGGAAAAGAGAGCTCCGCTCTTATCTGAAATCCCCGGTGGGATATGTGTACCTGTTTCTGTATTTGATCATTGCCGGTGCCTGCTATAGCCTGTTTAATCTGGCAAGCAACAGTTCGGAAGTCAGCCTGTACTTCTACTTCAGTTGCTATATTATGATCCTGACTGTCCCTATTCTTACCATGAAGCTCTTCCCTGAGGAGCGGAAGAATAAGACCGATCAGATCCTGATCACTGCCCCCATCAGTATTACCAAGATGGTGCTGGGCAAGTTCTTTGCGGCTTATACCATGTTCCTGATCAGCCTGGTTCCCAGTATTTTCGCCATGGGCTTTTTATACTTCAACGGCCATGTGGAGACCGGTATCCTGGTCGGCAACTATGTAGGTATTCTGCTGGTAGGCGCTGCTTATATCGCCATTGCCATGTTGATGGCCTGTGTGACGGAAAGCCAGATCATTGCCTTTATGATGGGCTTTTTCACCTTGCTGATCTTCGCCATCTGTGATATTTTAAAGTCGGTCATCAATATCAGCATTGCCGACCGAATCGTGGATGTCATCTCCGTGTCCAGTCGTTTTGAAAAGCTGGCCAGCGGACTGTTCGATTTCTCGTCTATCTTCTACTTTATCAGTCTGACGGTGGTCTTTTTATTCCTGATCATCCGCATTATTGACAAACGGAGGTGGAGCTGATGGCTAAGAATACCAATTTCTTTAAAAGCCGAAAATTTAAATATGGCTCTGTGGCAACCGGCCTGACCGTTGCCTTCGTGGCAGTGGTGATCATCATCAATGTCATCTTCTCTCTGTTGGCCGATACCTATTCCTGGAAGCTGGATATGACCTCGTATGATCTTTACAGCCTTTCCGACAGTACCCGCCAGGTAGTCAACGCCCTCTCCGACGATCAGCAGATCAAGCTGACCGTTATGTACAGCGAAGAGGAATACCCTGACCAGTTTAAGGAGACCTTAAAGCGGTTTGTCAATCTGTCCGATAATATCACCATTGAATATGTGGATCCCGATGTCAATCCTCAGATCCTCACCTCCTTCGGTGCGGAATTCAGCATCGAAGAGGGGGCCATCGTGGTGGAAAACGGCGACCGCAAGCGTGTTATCGCCTTCAGCGATATGTATGAACAGGATAGCTCCAGCTATAATGTAACCTATAAGACGGAGGAGTGTCTCACTTCTGCGGTACTGTATGTCACCAAGGCCGAGATTCCCCTGGTCTATTTTGTCACCGGTCACGGGGAGAGCGGCTATGATTCCTTTATGAATCTCATTGCCAATAACGGTGCCGATGTACAGGAGGTCAAGCTGAGTCAGCTTTCCACCTTCGATGAAATGGCAAGAGTCATGGTCATCTGCGGCCCCACCATGGACTATTCCGAGGCGGAGATCTATCAGCTGCAGCAATTCCTGGCTAACGATTATAATTATGAGCGGGATATCTTTTATTTCTCCAACCCCGAGGCTCCTGAACTGCCCAACCTGGAAGGCCTTCTGGCCGAATGGGGTCTGGCGCTGGGTCATGACCTGGTGATGGAGACCGATGATTATACCGCCTCTACCTATGCTTCTTCCACCGATGAAGTCCCCCGCTATCTGATCCCCACCTATACTGAGGCTGAGATCAGCGGTGTTCCCATCACCACCGATTATTTGAGTGTCGTTCCCTCTGCGAGCTCTGTGGAGCTGCTGTTTGATGCTCAGGATATCACCGAGACGGCGGCGTTGATGACCACCTCCGATGAATCCTACGCCAAGAGCAGCGATGCCATCAATACCTATGAGAAGGTAGAAGGCGATCGGGAAGGTCCCTTCAATGTGGCTGCCATTGCGACCCGCTATCGCTATCAGGACAACGTGGCCATCGAAAGCCATGTTTTTGTGGCCGGCTCTGTGGAAATGCTGGGCGCCACCTATATGACCTATAACGGCAACAGCGGCTTCCTTTTTGAGGTCTATAAGATGATGGTCGGTGAGACCGAGAATGAGCTGGTGGGTACCACCAAGACCGCTGAGTCCACCTATATGACCATGAGCACCTCTGCCATCCGATGGGGATCCATCGTCTTTATCGTGATCATCCCCGCCATCTTCCTGGTGATCGGTATCATTGTGTATATCCGGAGGAGATTCTTATGATAAAGCGTTTAAGACCGATGCTGATCCTTGCCGGCTCAGCCTTGGTGCTTGGCATCCTTCTTTGGGTGCTGGTGGCTTTCGTGCTGCCCAAGGACGATGCAGGCGAGGAAAAGGGCAATGAGGTATTGCTGATCGATGCCGACCTTACCGAGGCCGACCGCGTCGAGGTGACCAATACCTTTGATGAATATACCCTGGTCAAGAAAGCCATCGAATCCTATTATATCGAGGGCAAGGAGGACTATCCCGTTCTCTATGATAATGTTTCTTATCTGTTGGAAAAGCTCACCGATTTTACTGCCACTAAAAAACTGGTGGAGGCGCCTACCGCTGAGCAGATGGAAGGCTACGGCCTCGATGATCCGGAGGGTACGGTGGTGATCGTCAATAACGACGACACCTATACCCTTACCTTCGGTACCACCTCTGCCTCCGGCAATTATTATTGCCAGTTGGAGGGTGATCCTTCCGTTTATCTGGTGGCAACTGCCGTGCCGGATATCGTACTGCTGTCCCGCTATCAGTTCTACTACGGACAGATGATCGAGTACAGTGATGAGGATACCACCGAAAACGAAGATCTTACTGATATGTTTATCAGCGGCTCCGGTCGGGAGCAAGCGCTGTCCATCACCCAGCAGCAGCTGGCAGAGGATGAGGTCGGTACCTCCTATATCCTTACCGAGCCTTTCCGTCACTCTCTTTCCAATACCATGCTCACCGATCTTTCCGATATGATGGTGGCCATGAATGTGGCAAGCATTGTGGGTGATGATACCTCCCCCGAAGCGCTGGCTGAAAAGGGACTGGACGATCCCACCTATATCTATCGTTATATTAAGGGTGGCGAAACCTTTGAGGTGCACCTGGGCGATGTCAATGCGTCCGGTTATCAGTATTGCTATGAAACCGGCGGAAAGTTTATCTACTCTATTCTGGCCAGTGATGCTGAGATTCTGGGCGATCCCCTCCTCAATTACTGCGAGGATATGATCTATACCCGCTCGGTGGATCAACTGGCCGCCATCAAGGTGGAGGGCAGCAATAAGACCTATAACATCACCATCGGCGAGCAAGATGAGATGGGCAACTATAATGTTGTTATCAATAATAAAAAGGTCGATAGCGAGCTGTTCTCTGATTTCTACTCCCATATCCTGACCATCAGTATTACCGATCTGGGGCAGAAGGGAGAGGAACTGCAGGAGACCCTCGCCGTTACCTTTACCCTTAAAGACGGTACGGTGGAAGAGATGAAATTCTATCCCGTTTCCGGTCTGAAATGCTTCTGTGAAGTCAATGGCTCCGGTCAGTTCTGGGTCAGTAAGATGAATGTGGAGAAGATCCTTGAAAACGCGCAAAAGCTCTATAACGGAGAAGTAATTACCCTAGAGTGGTAAGACCGGTTTGACCGCTGAAATCAGCGCAGAACGCCAAAATAAGGAATGCCTCCCCGAAGGACTGCCCAAAGGGGGGCTTTTTTATGGTTTCGTCATTTTTTACCCTCGGCGTACTCACGGTACACGGTCGGGGAAAAGAAACGCTGATCTGCATCCAATTTCAACAGGCTTTATTTGGGCAAGAGGATTGTTATGGTCTTGATTCTTAGATTATTGGACGAAGTAAATCTTTAACTTCAATGTCAAATAAAACATCCACCATCAGCCGCGGCGGCAGGATGCCTTTTTCGATCTTGGTCAAGGTGCCGATGCCCAACCGCTTTGCCATCTCTTTTTTAGATAACCGTTCCCGCAAGACCCGGATATTATAGCTTAAGATCAAAAATTCACGGTAATTCCTCATGGTTAACCTCCAAAGATAAATCACAATAATATGATAACACTTTGTTAGTGTAGTAAAAAGTTAGTATAATGTTATTAAAATATTTGCGAGGTGTTATTATGGCTACCAATAAAATCCAAACCGGGATTTGCTTTGAGCCGAAGTTACTTTATAAGATCACCCATGTGGCAAAGCAGAATAAACGCTCTTTGAACGCGCAGTTGGAGTTTTTGGCGCAAAACTGTGTAAATGAATTTGAAAAAGAAAACGGTAAAATCGCGATCGATGAAAATACATTATATAGTAAATAAAAAATAGTTGCATTTTCATTATTTTTGTGTTATACTATGTATATCTTGAATATCAAGGAGGTTCGTTCCAAACGAACCTCCTTACTATTTGCTTAATAGGAGGAGAGCAATTGAAGGAAAATATTGCATCCAGAGTGGAAGCGCTGGCAGCGCCGGTGGCGGAGAGTCTGGGCTATCAGTTGTTTGATGTGGAATATGTAAAAGAGGGGCCGGATTTTTACCTTCGTCTATATATTACCAAGGAAGAGGGCATTGCCATTGAGGACTGCGAAGCCATGTCACGGGCGGTGGATCCTCTCTTGGATGAGGCGGATTTTATCAAGGATCGTTATTATTTAGAGGTCTCTTCGGTGGGGTTGGATCGACCCTTGAAAAAAGAAAAGGATTTTCTCTACTTTATGGGCGAGAAGATCGAGATCAAGCTGTTTAAAGCCTTTGAGGGCAGCGATTATTGGGTGGGAACTCTCACCGGATATGAGGACGGACAGTTTTCCATGGAAACGGTAAAAGGTGAGATGACCGTTGCGGTTAAGGAATGCCGCCTGATCCGTCCGTGGATCGATTTTAGTGAATATAAAGATTGACATATTAGGAGGATAAGATGAAAAACGCAGAATTTTTTAAAGCATTGGATCTGATCGAGGCAGAAAAAGGCATCCCCGCTGATTACATGCTGGAAAAGGTAGAGGCCGCTCTGCTGGCTGCCGCAAAAAGAGCATACGGTACTTCCGACAATGCCGAGGTCGTGATCAATCGCGAGAAGAACGAGATCAAGTTGATCCAGAAAAAGCTGGTCGTCGAAGAGGTAACCGATCCCGTATTGGAGATCTCTTTGGAGGAGGCTCACGATACCGTGAACAAGCGGCTGAAGCTGGGCAGTGAAGCCAAGGTAGAGATCAAGACCAAGGAGTTCGGCAGAATTGCTGCCCAGAACGCCAAGCAGGTCATTATCCACGGCATTCGCGACGGGGAGCGCGGTCTGTTGTATCAGGAGTTCAACAGCAAGGAATGCGAGATCCTCACTACCACCGTTAACCGCGTGGAGCCTAACGGTAATGTGATCCTGGACATTGGGAAGAGCCAGGCCATGCTGATCAAAAATGAGCAGATCCCCGGCGAGGAATTCAAACCCGGTGAATTTGTGAAGATCTATGTCGTAGAAGTCCGCAATGCCCAGAGAGGACCGCAGATCCTCATCTCCCGTACTCATCCGGGTCTGGTCAAGCGCCTGTTTGAGCTGGAAGTGCCCGAGATCTTCGACGGTTCTGTGGAAGTCAAGGCTATCTCCCGTGAGGCCGGCAGCCGCACCAAGATCGCGGTCTGGTCCAATGAGGAGAATGTGGATCCCGTCGGTTCCTGCATCGGTAACCGGGGGATGCGTATCTCCAAGATCTGTGATGAGCTAAAGGGCGAGAAGGTGGATATTATCCGCTATAGCGAGGATCCCGAAGAATACATCGCCTCCGCTTTGGCACCGGCTAAGATTCTAAGCGTTGCCGCCGATCCCGAAGCCAAG
Organism: Clostridia bacterium; assembly: GCA_017482195.1. GTDB lineage: Bacteria > Bacillota > Clostridia > Oscillospirales > QAKW01 > QAKW01. Next base: position 83,612 of record JAFUNM010000046.1, on the reverse strand, counting down.
ACCTGTGTGGTAGTGGTCAGCGATGATCAGCTTTCCTTGGCCATCGGTAAAGAGGGTCAGAATGCCCGTCTTGCCGCCAAATTGACCGGCTATAAGATCGATATCAAGCCGCTTTCCAAAGTAGGTGAGTAAGCCTTGGCAAAAGAACGAAAGATCCCGATGCGGATGTGTCTTTGCTGCCGGGAAATGAAGCCGAAAAAAGATCTAGTGCGGGTGGTTGCCAATAAAGAGGGTGCCGTTTCCTTAGATCTCACCGGCAAGGCTCCCGGACGGGGCGCTTATCTATGCAGAGAGCCTGAATGTGTCAAAAAGCTCAGCAAGAGCAAGGCGTTGGATCGGGCCTTTGCAAGAGCAGTACCCATGGAGGTTTATGCGGCGCTGGAAAAGGAGTTGACCGGCGGTGAATAAATTTCTTTCTACTTTAGGCCTTGCCCGCAGAGCGGGAAAGCTGACCTATGGGTTTGATATGGTTCTTTCCAATTTGCATAAGACCTATCTTATATTATTAGCGGAGGACTGCGCGGAGCGTACCCTTCGCAATGTCCGGGAGGCAGCCGAGGAATTCGGCGTTCCGGTCATGAATATACCGTATACCAAAGAATCTCTCGGTGTCAGTATCGGCACGAAACCGGTGGGAATCATCGGCGTGGCCGACCGGGGCTTTTCCGGCAGTCTGACCAAAACGATCGAAGGGGGTAATTAAATGGAACAAAAATACAGAATTCACGAGTTTGCTAAAGACTTCGGCATGAAGAGTGTGGAGGTCATGGATCTGCTGACTCGTTTTGAGACCAAAGAGCGCACCCATATGGCGGTGCTGACCCAGCGCGAACTGGACTATCTCTTTAACTACTATACCAAGAAGAGTGCGGTTGAGAATTTCAACGCTTATTTTGAGCTTGCCAACCGGCCCGATCCCGAAGGTGCCAAAAAAGAGGCACCTAAGAAGGAAGAGCCAAAGGTTGAAGTAAAGGCCGAAGAGCCTAAGAAGGAAGAACCCAAAAAGACCGGCCCTCGCCTCATCGAAAAGGCTCCCCAGCCTGTAAAGAAGGAAGAACCCAAGAAGAGCGGCCCCCGTCTTATTGAGAAGGCGCCTCAAAAGCCTGCGGCTAAGGCTCCTGCAAAACCTGCCGTGAAAGAGCCTGCAAAGCCTGCTGCCAAGCAGCCGGTCAATAATGCCCAACCCTTTACCAAGAAGAAGGAAAAGGGTCCCAAGCAGGTACAGAATTATGAACGTACTGTCCGCGTGGTGGATACCCGTACCAACGATGTGAACCTGGGTAAATACGACGATAAGCTGCTGGATCTGGCCGGCAGCCATGAAAGCCGCAATATGACGACTTCTAAGCAGAAGATCCAAAAGAAGAAGGATTGGCAGAAGAAGAATCAGTTCGGCATGAAGAAAAAGAAAGAAACCGAGGCCGAGCGTCTCAAGAGAATTGAACTGCAGCGCAAGCAGGCTAAGATGAAGATTTTGGTTCCCGATGAGATCTCCGTCAGCGAGCTGGCTATGCGGATGAAGGTCAATGTGGCGCAGGTGGTCAAAAAGCTCATGGGTATGGGCATCTTAGCCTCTGCCTCCCAGATGATCGACTTCGATACCGCTTATCTCATCGCAGAGGAATTTGATGTTCGGGTAGAAAAAGAGGTCATCCTCTCTATTGAGGATCGTCTGATCGATGACCGTGAGGATAATGCAGATGAACTGGTTAAGCGCTGTCCCGTCGTGGTTGTGATGGGTCACGTTGATCACGGTAAGACCTCTTTGCTGGACGCTATCCGCGATGCTAATGTGGTCAGTGGCGAGGCCGGCGGTATTACTCAGCATATCGGTGCGTATAAAGTACAGTGCAACGGCGAGGATATCACTTTCTTGGATACCCCCGGCCATGCCGCCTTTACCGCTATGCGTGCCCGTGGTGCGCTGGCTACCGATATTGCTATTCTGGTGGTGGCTGCCGACGACGGTATCATGCCCCAGACCGTAGAGGCCATCAACCATGCCAAGGCAGCGGAGATCCCCATCATCGTTGCCATCAATAAAATGGATAAACCCGCCGCCAACCCCGATAAGGTGATGCAGGAGCTGACCGAGTATGAGTTGGTTCCCGAAGCCTGGGGCGGCGATACCATCTGTGTTCCCGTTTCTGCCCTTAAGCACGAGAATATCGATACTTTGTTGGAGATGGTGCTTTTGGTTGCCGAGATGCGGGATCTCAAGGCCAATCCCAACCGCCTTGCCAAGGGTACTGTGATCGAGGCAAAGCTGGATAAGGGCCGCGGCTCCGTTGCCACCGTTCTGGTGCAGAACGGCACCCTCAATATGGGGGATATCATCATCGCCGGTACGGCAGTCGGCAAGATCCGTGCCATGACCGACGATAAGGGCCGTAAGCTCAAGACAGCAGGCCCCTCTACCCCCGTGGAGATCATCGGTCTGGCTGAGGTTCCCCAGGCAGGCGACAACTTCTTCGTGGTCGAAGATGAGCGTCTGGCCCGTGAACTGGCCGATCAGCGCAAAGCCGATCAGAAGCTGGCTTCTCAGAATCAGTATAAGGTCTCTCTGGACGATCTGTTCTCCCGTATTCAGGAGGGTAATGTCAAGGATCTCAATATCATCGTTAAGGCTGACGTACAGGGCTCTGCTGAGGCGGTCAAGGCTTCTTTGGAGAAGCTTTCCAATGAGGAAGTCCGTGTTCGCGTCATCCACAACGGTGTCGGCGGCATCAACGAAAGCGATGTCATGCTGGCTGAGGCCTCCGGTGCCATCATCGTAGGCTTTAACATCCGCCCCGATGCCAATGCCAAGGCCCATGCCGAGAAATCTCAGGTGGATATCCGTCTCTATCGCGTCATTTATGACTGTATTGAGGAGATCGAGGCCGCTATGAAGGGAATGCTGGCACCCAAGTTTAAGGAAGTCATTCTGGGTACTGCCGAGGTTCGGCAGACCATTAAGGCTTCCGGTATCGGTACCATTGCCGGCTGCTATGTTAAGAGCGGTAAGATGGTGCGTAATTCCTCTATCCGCCTGATCCGCGACAATGTGGTCATCCTGGAGGGCTCTATGGGCTCCCTCAAGCGGTTTAAGGACGACGTGAAGGAAGTCGCTGAAAACTTCGAGTGCGGTATCACCATCGAAAACTTCAATGATATTAAGGAAGGCGATATGATCGAAGCCTTCGAAATGCAGGAGATTAAAGACTAATGGCTACTCATCGTATGGCGCGGGTCAATGAAGAGATCCGCCGGGAATTGGCGCGGATCCTTCCTTCCGTGAAGGATCCGCGGGTCCCCTCCCTGATTTCCGTCACCGCGGTGGAGGCTACCGGCGATTTGAAGGAATGTAAGGTGTTCGTTTCCGCTTTAAATGGTGACGAAAAGGAGATGCTGCGGGGATTAAAATCCTCCGGCAGCTATATCCGCGGCGCTTTGGCCCGCAACCTGAAGCTGCGGTACACCCCGGAGCTGACCTTCTATGCCGACCCCTCCATCAAATACGGCATGCATATCAATGAGAAACTGCATGAGCTGGGTCTTGATGGGACAGGAGAAAACGACGATGAAGAATAATTCACTCGTCGAAATTGCAGAGTTTTTAAAGGGTCAGCAAGCACTGACCCTGCTTTGCCATGTCCGGCCGGACGGCGATACCTTAGGCTCTGCCTTTGGTTTGAAGGACTGTCTTGAGGCACAGGGTAAAAAGGTCAAGATCCTCTGCGCCGACCCCATTTCTCCCCGTTACCGATTTCTAAATGACGGTGCGGCAGAGCTTAAAGGCGAGCCGGAGGGGGCCATTGTGGCGGTGGATATTGCCTCTCCCGATATGGCCGGTGCTTATAAAGAATTGGCGCTGGAGGCCGACTGCGTCATTGATCATCATGCTACCAACCCCTGTTACGGAAAACATAACTATGTGGATGGTACTGCAGCGGCGGCAGGCGAAATTATGGTAGAGCTGGCAGAACTTTTGGGCACAATTTCTCCCAGAGCGGCGGCAGCTTTTTATACCGCTATTGCTACCGATACCGGCTGTTTTAAGTACGGGAATACCACCCGCCGCACTCATCAGGCGGCGGCCAAGCTTCTGGAGACGGAGTTTGACCTTAAAGCGCTGAATAAGCATCTGTTCCAGACCAGCCGTTGGGCAGAACTGGAACTGAACCGCAAGGCCACCGAGACCGTCTGCTTTTATGAGGACGGCAAGGTGGCTACCATGCTGATCTCCCTTTCTATGCTGGAGGAGACCGGCGCCGGTGCCGATGAACTGGAAACCATTTCCTCTCTGCCCATCCAGATCGAGGGTGTAGCCGCGGCGGCCACCTTCAAGGAATTGGAAGAAGGACAGTATAAGGTGTCTTTGCGTACCGACGGTACGGTTCACGGCGGTCGTGTCTGCGCGGCTTTAGGCGGCGGCGGACACGTTCAAGCGGCAGGCTGCTCTCTCTGCGGTACTTATGAAGAAGTAAAAGAGCAGGTGCTGTCTGCCATTAAAGAACAATTATGAACGGATTATTTTTAGTGGATAAACCTACCGATATGACCTCCTTCGGAGTGGTGGCGCGTCTGCGCCGCCTGACCGGCGAAAAATGCGGTCACAGCGGTACCCTCGACCCTCTTGCCACCGGGTTGTTACCGGTGCTGGTGGGGAAGGGTACCAAACTTTGTGAACTGCTGACTGTCGGCGATAAGGGCTATATGGGGACTCTGAAATTTGGTATCTGCACCGATACGGGAGATATCACCGGAAAGGTTTTAAAGGAACAAAAAAGTGCGGTCACTGAGGAGCAGCTGTCGGCATTACTGCCCGCCTTCATCGGGGAGATCAAGCAGGTGCCGCCGACTTATTCCGCCATTAAGGTAGACGGCGTTCCCCTCTATCGCCATGCCCGCGCAGGCCGCCGGGTGGAGATTCCGGAGCGTACTGTGACCATCTATGGTATCAGACTGCGATCCTTTGATTTTGAAAAGCAGGAGGCGGTGCTGGAGGTAGATTGCTCCAAGGGTACTTATATCCGCACTCTCTTTGCGGATCTGGCAGAGGCCGCCGGAACGGTGGGCACCATGTCTGCTTTAAGACGTACCAAAGCCGGGCGCTTTTCCTTGGAAAACGCCGTCCCATTGGAAGCATTAATGAAAAAATTAGAGGAAGGTACAGCGGAGGATCTGATTCCGCTCCCTGATGTTCTTTCCTTTTTGCCGGCCTATGAGCCGCCGGCATTCTTCGCCACCCTTTTGAAAAACGGTTGTGCCGTTTCGGTGGCTAAACTCAAAAACGCTCCCGAGAGCCTTTGTACCGTCTATGCCGACGGACAGTTGGTGGGCCTCGGCGAGCGGGTAGAAAAGGACGGAGAGACCTGTTTGAAGGTCGTGACGCATTTATGAGAGTAAACCGAGTGATCGCCATCGGAGATTTTGACGGTGTCCATCTGGGGCATCGGGAGATCTTCCGAGAATTAAAGGAGTGGGCAGAAAGCCTTCGTGCGGAGGCCTTTTTGCTGTCCTTTGATCAAAACACCAAAAACCGCAAAGTGATCACCGAAAAGGCAGTTAAGGAGTTCTATTTCCGGCAATACGGAATAGAGCACTGGCTGACCCTCTCCTTTGAAGAATGGAAGGAGATGTCCGCCGAGGATTTTACCCGGGATTTCCTGAAAGAGGAGCTGGGTGCCGTCGGCCTTGTTTGCGGAAAGGACTTCCATTTCGGCAAGGACCGCGCCGGTAATGAATTCACCCTCATTGCAAACGGCATTGCGGTCAAAAAAGTAGAAAATCAAACCGTAGAGGATCTGCGGATCAGCTCCACGGAGATCCGAAAGCTGCTGGAGGAAGGCAGTCTGCAGGAAGCAGAACAACGGATGGGGCATCCCTATTGTCTTATGGGAACCGTTTGCCATGGTAAGGGACTGGCGCGGAAATATGGACTGCCTACCGTTAATCTGCCGGTCTCGGAGCAGCAATTGTTGCCTCCCTTCGGCGTCTATGCCGCCTGGGTGGAGGCCGAGGGTGTCCGCTATCCGGCTGTTGCCAATATCGGTGTACGGCCTACGGTGGAAAAAGAGGGCATCCCCAATGCAGAGGCCCATATCCTGGCCGAAGTGCCGGAGCTCTACGGAAAAGAGATCCGTTTGGAGCTGAAGGGATATCTGCGGCGGGAGATGAAGTTCGAGAATCAAGAAGCATTATTTTTGCAGATCAAAAAGGATGGGGAGCAAAGTTTGGCAAGATTGGAGATGCTCAAATGAAATATCGTTTTGCGGCGATGATCCTGTGTCTTGCGTTGCTGCTGAGCGGCTGTAAAACCGCCGGGCAGACTGCACTTAAAGAGGAAAGCGGCGGTACCGGTTACGGTGCCACCCAAAAAAGTGTACTCACCGAGCAGGATCTGTATTTTTTTACCCATACTACAACCCGCGCTACTGTGCTGGAGAAACTGGGCAGTCCTCAGGAATCGCTGATGAGCACCAATGCGACGGAGACCTATTATTTAAAAGACGGTCAGAGCCTGGAGCTGACCTATTCCGCCCGGGAGATCGTGGAGTCTGCTCTCTTTACCGATGCAGAGGGCAAGGCACAGAGCCTTTTTGATTACCTGGTTCAGGTGGGAGTGCTGAAGGCCGCCGTTTCCGCTCCCGATGTTCCGGAAGCGGAGACTCCGAACACCGAGGAGACTCCCGTTACCCCTGATACGGAAGCAGAATCCCAAACACCTGTTGTATCGGAGGATACCGGTTATTTTTCCAATAAAACCTATAGTTATGCCATGGCGGAGCAGATCTTAACACCGGGTGCCCTTCGGGAAACGGTGGTTTCTGCTCTGGGGAAGCCCAATCGCTTTGCATCGGTAGACTATGCCAAGGATAGCTATATTATTGATGTCTATGTGATGGAGGACGGCAGCGTTCTCTATCTGGACTATGGCTATCTGCGCAGTGAGCTACGGGCCGTTCGGAAGATCGAGGGAAGCAACGCTTCCAATTATCTGGGCACCTGGGGAGCTGAGGAAAAGCCGCAGGGCTTTTTCCGGATTACAAAAAATGAGACATTGTTTTCTACCATGAAAAAGGGCGCTACTCCTGCTGATATCTTTCGCCGTTTCGGCGAGCCTGATTGGCTGGAGGGAAATGAGCAACAGTATCAGGTGGCTTATCAACTGCAGGTAGGGGACGTGCTTTATCTGGAGTTCGGCACCAATAACAACAGTCTGTCCTCCGCCCTGATCCGCCGCAGCGGCGGTACCGTCTCGGTGGTGGCTTTGAGGTAAGCGGAATGAAACGAACGATTGCAGGGTTCCTGGCGGCCTTGATGCTGCTGGTCTTCTCCGGCTGTAAAGCAAAGTCGGAGGATCTGACCTTTTATGTACTCAAAAAAGCGGATTTTAACGCTGATATGACCGAAAGTGCTATGCTTTCCGCTGCAAAGGAAAAAGGCCGTGTTGCCTTCACCGGCGCAGAGCTGGAGGGTTGGCTTTGGAGCGACCATATTGTCCGGCTGAAAAATGTGAATGTAAAGAACAGCACCGTTGACGGCAGCGTTCTGTTCCAGACCGCAAGCGGCGATGCTTTTGTGCTGGTTCTCGGGAAACAGCTCCTTTATTCCGGCGGCTTTAGCGAGAACAACGCAGGCGTTTATATCCGGGATGTGGGCGAGAAGGATTTCGAGCTTTGCTTTTCCGATCCCTTCGGAGATCTTGCCGATCCCCGGGGCAATACTGCTCTTTATAATTTTTTGATCGACCGGCAGCTGCTGGTCTCCGAACTGAAGGAGTGATTTAAATGGCAATGCCCCCTCCTCCGCCTCCCGGCGGCGGATTTCGCCGCGGGCCCCATCGGGAGCTGACTCCCGAGGAAAAAAAGAAGCTGCCCAAGCTGACCTGGCCTTTTGTCAAGCGGATCCTTTCCTGGATGGCCCCTTATAAATGGAAGTTCCTGCTGGTGCTTCTTTGCATTACCGCTGCAGGACTTTTGGGTGTGGTTCCTTCCATCCTCACCGGTAAGATGATCGATGCCGGTCTCTACGGTGGAGATGTTCCTCTTTTAATCAAGTTGGCGATGCTGTCCCTTTTGGTTTTGATCCTTTCCAACCTGATCTCTGCGGGGGAGACCATGCTTACCACCTGGATCGGTCAGTTTATTACATATGATATGCGGAATAAGATGTATGCCCATCTGCAGAAGATGGGCCATCGGTTCTTTACCTCCAATTATCAGGGAGATATCATCACCCGTATGACCGAGGATATCGGCGGTGTGCAGTCGGTGATCACCCATACCTTTTTAAATTTATTCAGCAATGTAGCTACCGTGATCATCGTGCTGATCACCCTTTTTCGGGAAAACTGGATCCTGGCGTTCGTGGGTGTGGCCATGGTACCTTTCTGCGTACTTCCCACACGTGCGGTGGGCAAAAAGCGTTGGGCTATTGCCGACGAGACTCAAAAACAGCGGGATCAGTCCAACCAGATCTTACATGAATCCTTGAGCGTCAGCGGTCAGCTGCTGGTCAAGCTCTTCACCAATGAGCAAAAGGAATACGAGGCTTACCGAACGGTAAATCTCAAAGCTGCCAAGCTGGCCATCAAGGAGCGGCTGGTGGGTCTGTGGTTCTGGCGCACTTTGAATATTCTTCGGAATATGGGTCCGCTGCTGATCTATGTGGCCGCCGGGCTGATCATGTATCGAATGGGCAATACCGATCTCACCGTCGGCGATGTCACGATTATGGTTACCCTCGTCAATAAACTCTATCATCCGGTGGATCAGCTGCTGAATATCCAGTCGGATGTTATGCGCTCCATGGCGCTGTTTAGCCGTATCTTTGAATATTTCGATTTAAAACCCGATGTGGAAGCCCCCGAAAACGGCTATCAGCCCGAACATGTGCGGGGCGATGTGGCCTTTGAACAGGTCACCTTCGCCTACTCCAATGAAAAAGAATTGCTGCAGCAGGTCTCCTTCCGTGCGGACGGAGGCAAGACCATTGCCATCGTGGGCTCCAGCGGCAGCGGAAAATCCACTCTGGTCAATTTGATTCCCCGTCTCTTCGATGTGGAGGAGGGGAGTGTTGCCTTAGACGGTGTGGATGTTCGCAGTTGGGATCTCACCGCCCTTCGGAAACAGATCGGCATGGTGACCCAGGAGACCTATCTGTTTAATGATACGGTGCGGGCAAACCTCTTGTATGCCAAATGGGATGCCACCGAGGAAGAACTGATCCGAGCCTGTAAGGACGCCAATATCCATGATTTCATCATGACATTGCCGGAAGGCTACGATACCCAGGTGGGCAACCGCGGCTTTAAGCTCTCCGGCGGTGAAAAGCAGCGGATTTCCATCGCACGGGCAATTTTAAAAAATCCAAAGGTGCTGATTTTGGATGAGGCTACCTCGTCGCTGGACTCCATTTCCGAGAGTCTGATTCAGGAAGCCATCCGCCCCCTGCTGCAGGGTCGCACCTCCATTGTCATCGCTCACCGTCTGACCACGATCCTGGCAGCCGATGAGATCCTGGTCTTAGATCATGGAAAGATCGCGGAGCGGGGCAAACACGCCGATCTGGTGGAGCAAAACGGTGTTTACCGTCAGCTTTATGAGACGCAGTTCCGCTATGCCCTGGATGATTATGAAAACAGAAAAAAGAACGGAATCGAATGATTTCGTTCTTTTTTATTTTCTTCACAAAAATAACACAAACCCCTGCTATAATGACGATGGAATCGAGGTGAAGATCTTTGGCGAAGATGATCTTTCGGCGGCTGGAAAAGAAGTACCTGCTGACCGAAACGCAAAAAGAACAATTTATAGAGCGGATCACACCTTTTGTAGAGGAGGATGAATACGGTCGGTATACCCTTGCCAATCTCTATTTTGATAACGATAGCTTTGACAGCATCCGCCGTTCTATGGAGAAACCGCCCTTCAAAGAGAAAATGCGTCTGCGGGCCTACGGTACTCCTGCCCCCGACGATCCGATTTTCTGGGAACTGAAAAAGAAATTTGATCATGTGGGTTATAAGCGGCGGATCGTTACCACCTGCCGTGCCATGGAGGAATACCTCGCCGAAGGGAGCCCCCTGCCCGACAGTCAGACCTTTCGAGAGTTGGATTATGAGCGTAAGCGCCAGAATCTGCGCCCCCGTATCTATCTGGCCTATGATCGGGTGGCCTATTACGCGAAGGATGACCATGAGGTGCGGATCACCTTCGATGAAAATATCCGATACCGCTGGAATCGTTTGGATCTCACCTTGGGGGACGAGGGTTGTACCCTTTATCCTATGGAGCAGCATCTTCTGGAACTGAAGGTCAATGAGGGGATGCCTATCTGGCTCTCAGATATTTTAACGGATTTAAAAATCTATCCCGTTTCTTTTTCCAAATACGGGAAAATTTATGAGAAGGAGAATATGTTACAATGCTCGAAAGTATTTTAGGAACGACCATGACGGGTTCCTCCGTAGCAATCTGTACTGCAGCTTCCCTGCTTCTGGGTTGCCTTATCGCTTTGGTTTATAAGTTGACCAATAAGGATTGCACCAGCCATTTTTTGGTGGCACTTTTATTGTTGCCTGCTTTGGTGCAATGTGTTATTATGATGGTAAACGGGAACTTGGGTGCCGGTGTGGCGGTGGCAGGAGCCTTCAGCTTAGTGCGCTTCCGTTCGGCCCAGGGCTCGGCGCAGGAGATCTGTATTATCTTTTTGGCTATGGCCGTAGGTCTCACCAACGGAATGGGATATGTTGCATTTGCAACCGCCTTCACAGCATTGATGATGGCCGTCTTTTTCATTGCCTGTAAGGTGCTTTTCTCCCAAAGAGTGCAGGAGAAGCACTTAAAGATTCTGATCGCTGAGGATGTGGATTATATGACAGCCTTCGAGGATCTCTTCAAGCAATATACCGCCCATCATCGGTTGGTTCGTACTAAGACCACCAATATGGGCAGCCTTTATCAGCTGACCTACCGGGTACGGATCAAGGATCCCGCCAAGGAAAAGGAAATGCTGGACGCTATCCGCTGTCGCAACGGTAATTTGACCGTTTCCCTGATTGCAGCGGTTCCGGAAAAAGAAACATTATAATTTTTAAAGAAAGGGGATGCAGAAAATGAATCAAAGTGAATTTACTATTATGGTTGCCGACGATGATCGACGGATCCGCCAGATGCTGGTCACCTACCTGAAGGGGCACGGCTACCAGGTCATGGAGGCAGAGGATGGAGAGAAGGCGCTGGATCTTTACTATGCCAACACCAATAAGATCGACCTGATCCTTTTGGATGTGATGATGCCGGGGCGGGACGGTTTTGAGGTTTTGGAAGAACTGCGGGACAGCACGCTGGTTCCCGTGATCATGGTCACCGCCAAGGATCAGGAATACGATCAGCTTAAAGGCTTTAAGTGCGGAGCCGATGATTATATCAGCAAGCCCTTTTCGCCCACCGTGCTGCTGGCCCGTATTGAATCGGTGCTGCGCCGCTGCTCGGTGAAGGCTCAGAACCAGACCGTTACTTGCGGTCCCATCGAGCTGATGCTTAAGAGTAAATGTATGAAGCTGAGCGGGGAGACTGTGATCCTCACCCAAAAAGAATTTGATCTGCTGACCTATCTGATGACCAACCCCCGGGAGGTTCTTTCCCGCAATCAGATCCTTAATGCCATTTGGAACTACGATTATGAGGGCGATCCCCGTACGGTAGATACCCATATCAAGCAGCTGCGAGCCAAGCTGAAAGAGGCCGGTGCCTTTATCCGTACCGTTCACGGCAGAGGCTATCTTTTCGACGGCCCGGAAGCATGAAATATTCCATTAAAGTAAAAATGACATGGCTGGTGGCGATCATTATCGTGGCCCTGATCGGTGCACTCCTGACCGCCACTTTGTTTCTGGCCGAGCCTTTTATGATCCATCGGCAGAAAACCGCTATTCAAAATCTTTATCAGTCGTTGGAGACGATGTATTCCGACGATGCAGAGGAACTGAGCCGGCTTACCGCCGCCTACGAAGAGGAAAAATCCGTTCAGGTGGAGATCTTTAAGGAGGACGGCACCCTTCTCTATACCTCCGGACGAAAGATGGCAGAGGGTTTTGATGGCTTTCAGGGGAATTTCCAGCCCGGCCGCCCTGATGGAGAAATGATGCGTCATGAGGGGGACTATTCCGATGATCCTCAGGTAGAGCGACTGGGCCGCAATGAGGAAGAACTGTTGACGATACGGGGGATCCTTCATACCGATGCAGGGGTCCGCTATGTGTCCATCGAATCACCTGTGGCAGCGATCTCTGCCACCGTTTCGGTATTGCAGCAGCTGATTCTGATCATTGCGGCGATCGTGGCAATGGCAGGCTGTGTGGCTGCCTATCTTTATGCCGCCCGTTTTTCTAAGCCGATCATTGCCGTCAGCAATACCGCAAAGCAGGTGGCGGCGCTGGATTTTGCCCATTGTGGCGAAGAGGATAGCTCTACTGCTGAGATCGCCGATCTTGCGGTCAGCATCAATACCATGAGTGTTCAGTTGAAGTCCTTTATTGATGAGCTGATGGCCAAAAACCGCCAGCTGGCCGAGGACAATGAGCGTCTTGCAAAAGAAGAGGAGATGCGCCGTTCCTTTGTGGCCAATGTATCCCATGACCTAAAGAGTCCCCTGGCCGTTTTGGGCGGTTATGCCGAGATGCTCAAGGAGCATACTGAGGGGATCGACCCGGAGACCTGCTATGATGTGATCATCGAGGAAACGGCGGTCATGAGTGAAATGATTCGCTCCATGCTGGATGTTTCCGCTTTGGAAAACGGCATCAAGGAACTGAAAAAAGAACGGTTCTCTTTGAGTGAGTGGCTTAAGGAGTTGATGGATCGGGAGAGGCCCTTACTGGAAAAAAAGGGGTTTACCGTGGATACGGTCGTTGCCCCCGGTCTTATGGTAGATGCGGATCCCGAATATCTGGAGCGGGCGGTGCTGAATATTTTGCAAAATGCCGATAACCACACCGTCCCCAAAGGACGGATCGCGGTGATGCTGGCAAGAGGGGAGGACGGCCTCTTCCTCTCGGTCTATAATGACGGTGTTCCTATCCCCGAAGAAAAGATCCATAAGATTTGGGACAGCTTTTATAAGGCCGATGAGGCCCGTACCCGCAATGAGCAGAACAATGTGGGGCTGGGGTTATATATTGTAAAGACCATCGTGACGGCCCATGGGGGCAGTTGCGGTGCACTCAATGAACAAAGCGGTGTCCGTTTTTGGCTCCGTTTACCGAAGGTGTGTGAAGAATGAAACGAATGACATCATTTTTATTAATGCTTGCATTATTGCTGGCCGGCTGCGGAACGGTTGAAGAACCGGAAGGGAGTGAAACTCCTACAGAGATCCCGGAAGCAGCTTTTATTGAAAATGATACTGAAATGTTCACCGATCGGGATGCCCGCACCGAATATGAAGAAAGCGGTGCGGTGGCCATTCAGTTGAACGGCAGTTCTGTCTCCTGCTCCTCTGAGGGAGTGGAGGTTTCCGGGACTACAGTTACCATCAAACAGGAGGCTACCTATGTTTTGAGCGGCACTCTTGATGACGGGATGATCATTGTGGATACCCCTGATACGGCGAAACCGCAGCTGATCTTCAATGGCGTCAGCATCACCAGCGCCACCTCTGCCCCTTTGTATATTCCGGAGGCTGATAAGGTGTTTGTGACTCTGGCCGAGGGCACCGAAAACACCCTCGCCAACGGCGGCACCTTTACCGCCATCGATGAAAATAACATTGATGCCGCTGTTTTTTCCAAGCAAGACTTGACTTTTAACGGCTCCGGCAGTCTCGCAGTCACCTCTCCTGCCGGACACGGAATCGTCTCCAAGGATGACCTGGTGATCACCGGCGGTACCTATGCAGTGACTTCTGCCTCCCACGGATTGGATGCCAACGACAGCGTCCGCATCACCAATGCGGCTGTAACCGTAGCCTCCGGCAAGGATGGCATCCATGCCGAGAATTCCGAGGATGCCTCCTTGGGTTATGTCTATATTTCGAGCGGCACCTTTGATATCGATGCGGAGGGCGATGGGATCAGTGCATCCTTTTCTCTGCAGATCGAGGACGGTACCTTTGATATCGTTTCCGGCGGCGGAAGTGAAAATGCCCAAAAAGAAAACTCGGATTCCTGGGGTATGATGGGCGGCGGCATGGGCGGCATGGGCGGCATGGGCCCGGGCGGTATGCAAAAGCCCGGGATGCGCACGACTTCCGTTTCTACCGAAACGACCGAAGAGGACAGCAGCACCAGCCTCAAAGGTTTAAAATCTACCGGTAGTATGCAGATCAGCGACGGTACCTTTACCATTAATTCTGCCGATGATGCAGTGCATTCAGATGCCTCTGTTACAGTAAATGGCGGCACCTTCCGGATCGCCTCCGGGGATGATGCATTCCATGCAGAAGAGACGCTGACCATTAACGCAGGCTCTATCGATATTTCTGAAAGCTATGAAGGCTTGGAGGCTTTGGATATCGCTGTCAGCGGCGGTGATATTAAACTGGTTGCCTCTGATGACGGGCTCAACGCCGCAGGCGGTGCAGATTCCAGCGGTACAGCCGGAGGCAGAGATGCAATGTTTGGCGGCGGCCCTGGCGGCATGGGCGGCGGCATGGGCGGCAGCTCTGACGGCAGCATCGTGATTACCGGAGGGACTCTTTATGTTAATGCCTCCGGCGACGGAATCGACGCAAACGGTACGATCACCATCTCCGGCGGTCATACTACTGTAGCCGGCCCCACCCAGGGGGACACGGCAACTCTGGACTATGATACCACCGCTACCATTTCCGGCGGTACCTTCATTGGTACCGGGGCCTCCGGCATGGCCCAGACCTTCAGCGATTCGGAGCAGGGCGTGATCGCTTTAAGCACCGGAAACACCTCGGCCGGTACCGCCATTAAGGTGGCGGACCCCAAGGGGAATGAACTGTTTTCTTATGAACCGGAACTGAATTTTGCCGTCTTTATTTTCAGCAGTCCCGAGATTGAAAAGGGTGTAACTTATACGGTTACGAACGGAACTTCTTCAGGAGAATTCGAGGCAAACTAATAAAGAGAACCCGAAGCATAGCTTCGGGTTCTCTTTATTATTGTTCACAAAAAGTTTACGGAGTTTTGAGAGGTTTTTGGTTTTCGATAGATTGACCTTTTAAAATATATCTGTTAAAATAATACAGTTAAAAATCTGTTATGTTGGGAGGTCCCTTAATGCTAAAACGTCTTGCAGGATGCATTCGGGAATATAAGACCGCCTCCATTTTGTCACCGGTCATCGTGATGCTGGAGGTCGTTTTGGAATGCATCCTTCCCTTTATGACTGCCGAACTGGTCAATGAGATCCAGGGCAATTGCGATATGAATGTGCTTTTGCGCTACGCCCTGCTTCTGGTGTTGATGGCAGTCCTGTCCCTGACCTGCGGAGCCTTGGCGGGTCATTTTTGTGCCACCGCCTCCTGCGGCTTTGCAAAAAATTTAAGAAAAGATCTGTTCTATAATGTGCAGCGCTTTTCCTTCAGTAATATCGATAAGTTCTCTACCTCCAGCCTGGTGACCCGTCTTACCACCGATGTGGCCAATGTACAGATGGCCTATATGATGCTGGTGCGCACCGCCTTCCGTTCCCCTTTTATGATGATCTTTTCCTTCATCATGGCCTTTTATATGGGCGGAAAGATGGCCTGGGTCTTTGTAGTGGTGATGCCGATCCTGGCCTTTGGTCTTTTGATGATCGCCCGCAAGGCCATGCCTATTTTCCGTAAGGTGTTCCGTAAATACGACAACCTCAATAATTCCGTTCAGGAAAACATTCAGGGAATGCGTGTGGTTAAGGCTTTTGTAAGAGAAGAGCGGGAAGGGGAGAAGTTTGCTGCCGCTTCCGAGGATGTGGCTGCCGATTTTACCCGCGCTGAAAAGATTCTGGCGCTCAATAACCCCCTGATGCAGTTTTGCCTGCATATCGTCATGCTGGTGGTCATCTTCTTTGGCTCCCAGCTGGTCATTTCTTCCAACAGCACTGCCCTTACTGTGGGTCAGCTGTCGGCCCTGCTTACTTATGGTATGCAGATCTTAATGAGCCTGATGATGCTTTCGATGATCTTTGTGATGCTTACCATGTCTGCCGAATCAGCCCGCCGTATCGTGGAAGTACTGGACGAGGGCAGCGATATCGTAAATCCTGAAAATCCTCGTTATGAGGTGGCCGACGGTTCTCTGGATTTTGAAAACGTCAGCTTTAAATACTCCAAGAAGGCGGAGCAGTATGCTCTGCAGGAGATTAATCTGCATATCCGATCCGGTCAGACTGTCGGGATCATCGGCGGTACCGGAAGCTCTAAGACTACGCTCATTCAGCTGATCTCCCGTCTGTATGATGTTTCCGAAGGCAGCGTTAAGGTGGGCGGTGTGGATGTAAGGGAATATGATGTAGAGACCCTGCGAAACCAGGTCGCTGTGGTGCTGCAGAAGAATGTCCTCTTTGCCGGTACCATCAAGGAAAACCTTCGCTGGGGCAATCTTGAGGCTACCGATGAGGAACTGATCCATGCCTGCAAGCTGGCCTGTGCCCATGATTTTATTTCTCAGTTCCCCGACGGCTATGATACCCATATCGATCAGGGCGGCACCAATGTCTCCGGCGGTCAGAAACAGCGCCTTTGTATTGCAAGAGCACTTTTGAAAAAACCTAAGGTATTGATTTTGGATGATTCTACCAGTGCGGTGGATACTCATACCGATGCTATGATCCGCAAGGCCTTCCGGGAAGAGATCCCCGGCACCACTAAGCTGATCATTGCACAGCGGATCTCCTCGGTGGAGGATGCCGATCAGATCATTGTGATGCACGGCGGACGGATCGACGATGTGGGCACTCATGCGGAATTGCTTGCCCGCAATGCGATCTATCAAGAGGTTTATACTTCTCAGAATAAGGGAGGTGCAGAAGATGGCGAAGAATAATATGCGTCCCCCCATAAAAGTTCCTAAGGGTACTCTGATGCGGGTGATTCGGCAATTATTTAAAGACTATCCCGTCCATCTTACCGTGGTGGTAGTCTGTCTGCTGATCACCGCTGTCTCCAGTACCATGCCCGCGATCTTCATGGGCAGAACAGTGACTCTCATTGAGCAGGCACTGGCAGCGATTGCCGGCGGGACTGCTCCGGCCGCCGCTTTGGAAAGTGTTTTCGGCGGTATTGTCCAAATTGCCGTTACCCTGCTTTGCATCTATGCAGTGTCTTTGACTTGTTCTTTTACCTATAATCGCCTGATGGCTATTGTGACCCAAGGGTTTCTCAATAAAATGCGTCAGCGGATGTTCAAGGGCATGCAGAAGCTGCCCATCCGCTATTTTGATTCCAATCATACCGGCGATATCATGAGCTATTATACCAATGATATCGACACCCTCCGTCAGTTGGTCTCTCAGAGTTTGCCTAACATGATCACCGCCATGGTCGTGATCGTGATGGTGGTTTCTATTATGCTTTATTACAGCGTCTGGATGACTCTTCTGGTCTTTTTGGGTGTCATTGCCATGACCTTTGTGACCAAAAAGGTGGGAGGAAACAGCGCCCGCTATTTTGTCCGCCAGCAGCAGTCTGTAGGTAAGATGGAGGGCTTTGTGGAAGAGATCATGAACGGCCAGAAGGTGGTTCAGGTCTTTTGCCATGAGGAGGAGAGCAAAAAGGATTTCGACCGCCTCAATGAGCAGCTCTTCAAGGATGCCGAAAGTGCGAACCGCTTTGCCAATATGCTGATGCCCATTTTGTCCAATATCGGTAATGTTCTGTATGTAGCTGTGGCCATCCTGGGCGGCGCACTGATGATTCTGGGCGTTCCTAATCTGTCCTTTTCCGGTCTGCCGCTGACCTTGGCGGCTGTGGTTCCTTTTTTGAATATGACGAAGCAATTCACCGGAAACATTTCCCAGATCTCTCAGCAGGTCAATGCGGTGGTCATGGCTCAGGCCGGTGCTGCCCGTCTCTTTGCCCTGATGGATGAGCAGCCGGAGACCGATGAAGGCTATGTGGCTTTGGTCAACTGCAGGGAAGAGGACGGTAAGATCATCGAATGCAAGGAACGCACCGGCATGTGGGCATGGAAGCATCCCCATCAGGCCGATGGCTCTGTCACCTATACGAAACTGGCCGGTGATGTGGTGCTGGATCATGTGGATTTCGGCTATGTGCCGGAGAAGATCGTTCTTCATGATGTGACTCTTTATGCCGAACCCGGACAGAAAGTGGCGTTTGTTGGCGCAACCGGTGCCGGTAAGACCACCATCACCAATCTGATCAATCGCTTCTATGATATTGCAGACGGGAAGATCCTTTACGATGTAATCAATATCAATAAGATCAAAAAGGCTGATCTCCGCCGTTCCCTCGGCATGGTGCTGCAGGATACCAACCTCTTTACCGGAACGGTTATGGAGAATATCCGCTACGGAAAACTGGATGCCACCGATGAGGAGTGTATCGCCGCCGCTAAACTGGCCAATGCGGATAATTTCATCCGCCGCCTGCCCGACGGTTATAATACCATGCTCACCGCCAACGGTGCCAACCTTTCCCAGGGCCAGCGTCAGCTGCTGTCCATCGCGAGAGCTGCTGTTGCTGATCCTCCGGTGATGATCATGGACGAGGCTACCTCCTCTATCGATACCCGCACCGAGGCCTTGGTACAGCAGGGTATGGATCGGCTGATGAAGGGCAGAACGGTCTTTATCATTGCCCACCGCCTGTCCACCGTTCGTAACTCCGATGTGATCATGGTCTTAGAGCAAGGTCGGATCATTGAACGCGGCAATCATGAAAAGCTGATCGCCGAAAAAGGAAAATACTATCAGCTCTATACCGGCGCTTTCGAATTGGAATAAGACCGCCGAAAACGGTGATCTTCATTTGTTTTGGATGGTCTTTGGTTTGCGGGTAAGATGGAGTTGGCTTTGGTTTGGTGTTTTTCGGTGTGTTGCTTCAAAATCCGATTGATATAGCGGGAAAGAGATCGTTCTTCCTGTTTGGCTAATTGCTTTAATCTTTCTAAAACTTCGGGGTCTACGCAGATACTGATTTGCTTTTTCATGGTATGCTCCTTGTTTAAATCAAATTTGATGTTATTAGTTTAACATCACTTTTGGCGTTTGTCGATACATCATTTTTGATTTAAACTAAAATAGGAGGATAAATGATATGGAATACTATGAAAGAATACGGGCGCTCCGTCAGGCAAATCATGAAACCCAACGGCAATTAGCGGAGTTTTTGGGAACAACTCAGCAGGCTTACATGAAATACGAAAAGGGTGTCAATGAAATGCCGGTTCGCAGAATTATAGCGATTTGCCGCCACTATAATGTTTCGGCAGATTATGTATTGGGACTGAGCGAAAACCCGGAACCGATCAAGAAGTGAGACTTTGAGCGGTGTTGTTTTTGATACTTTGTTCAGACTGTCTAATATGAGGATAAAATAAGAACCCGAACCTTTTGGTTCGGGTTCTTTTCCTTTAGGCAGTCTTATTCTTGATGGGAGAGGTGAATGAGATAGGCATTGACGAAACCATCGATGTCTCCATCCATTACCGCATTGATATTACCCATCTCAAAATTGGTGCGATGGTCTTTGGCCAAGGTATAAGGCATAAATACATAGGAACGGATCTGGCTGCCCCAGCCGTTGCTCATCTGGTCGCCCTTGATATCCTCAATACGCTCCAGATTCTCACGCTCTTTGATCTCGATCAGCTTGGATTTGAGCATCTTCATACACATATCCCGGTTCTGGAACTGGCTGCGTTCATTCTGGCAGGAGACTACGATGCCGGTAGGCAGGTGGATGAGCCGCACGGCCGAAGAGGTTTTATTGACCTTCTGGCCGCCTGCGCCGCTGGAGCGGAACACTTCCATTTTGATATCCTCGGGACGGATTTCGACTTCAACGCTGTCGTCGATCTCGGGCATGACCTCCACTGATGCAAAGGAGGTCTGCCGACGGCCGGAGGCATCGAAGGGGGAGACCCGCACCAAGCGGTGAACCCCCATCTCGCTTTTGAGATAGCCGTAAGCATACTGACCTTCTACCAAAATAGAGGCACTCTTGATGCCGGCCTCGTCGCCGTCCAGGTAATCCAGTACCGTCACCTTATAATCATGCCGTTGGGCAAACCGCAGATACATTCTGTAAAGCATCTCCACCCAATCCTGGGCCTCGGTACCGCCGGCACCGGCGTGGAAGGTGAGGATGGCGTTGTTCTGATCGAATTCACCGCTTAATAGGGTTTGGAGGTTGGCGGCCTCCAGCTTTTTCTCGTAGTCAGTGAATTCTTTGATAACATCCTCTTCCATTTCTTCGGGGTCCATTTCGGCCATTTCCAGAAGAGCACCCAGATCCTCATGGGCAGAGACCATCTTTTCAAAGTTTTCTACGGTTTTTTTATTGTTCTTAATAACCTGCAATACCTTTTGAGAATTGGCAATGTCGTCCCAAAAGCCGGGAGCGGCAGTAAGGGCCTCATCCTCTTGGATCTTGACCCGCAGGTCTGCGATCTTCAGCGCCTTCTCCAGGGTATCCAAGTCCTTCTTAAATTCATTGAATTTCTGCTTATAATCTTCAATAATGATCATAAAGTATCCTCGCTCAAAATTTATCAACCTAAATCTTACCACATTTTCTGTTATTCCGCAAGGAAAAGTTTTCGGCGGAAATCTATTTACTTTTTTTATATAAAAATATATAATATATTCTGTGTAACTATATTGAAAGGAACGAGCCTTTATGAAGAATAAAATCGGTCTGTTCGGTACGGTCGGGCTGGGGATCCTTGCTTTGGTCATCCGAATTGTAGAATATTTTATAACTTTAGATCAGGAGGGCTATTACCTTGCGGTATCTGCTGCCTCTGTATGGAGTACGGTGCGGATCGCTGTGTTGATCGTTGGTCTTCTGCTTAGCCTCATCTGCTATGCAGGCCAAAAGGAGCAAACAGAGCTCTCGGTGCTCTACAGTCGGGATTGGATGCCTCGCATCCTTTTCGGTTTGATGGGCGTTGCCAGCGGGGTGGACGGTATTTTCCGCCTGATGGATGCCGCCTCTTCTTTAGATGCGGTAACCGCTGTGCTCTTTTTGACCGGTGCCTTCGGCTGGCTCTGGATGGGCCGTTCTCCCAAGCGAGCCGCCCTCTGGACGCTGCTGCCCATGCTGCAGCTTGCAGGGCAGATCGTTTATTATTTCTGGACCACCTATAAGTATATCCATATCAGCGCCTATATTTTAGGGATGCTGGGCTGGTGCGCTGCCCTGTTCTTTACCTTCTCTTTGAGCAAAACCCTGGTGGGTGCCGCCTGCTCCAAGGAGCGTCTGGGTGCCGCCGGCGGCATTGTGCTGGTACTTCTTCCGATGGCCTTCGTAGTTCCTTTGTTCGGCGGCCTTAACGTTCCGGCGGTCTTTACTGCCGCTGAAGGCCTGATCCTTTCTGTGCTGGCAGGCTATACCCTCAACTGCCTGTCTCGAAAACCTAAAGAAGCAGCACCCATGGAAATGCCGGATCTTTCCATGCTCAATGAGTATATGGATGCCATCCCTGAGGTGGAAGAAGAATAAAATTCCTTTCATAGGGTAGCATAAATCCTATGAGAACGATTGCCATTATTTTATTATTAATTTTATTTTCCGCCCTCACCCTTTGGGGAATCGAGACGGCGGCGTCCGGTACCCATGAGATCTTGGGCAACATCGGGCATCAACCTTTTATCGGAGGTCTTTTGTGAATCAGAAAAACATTCGGAATTTTTCCATTATTGCCCATATCGATCACGGCAAGTCCACCATCGCCGACCGCCTCTTGGAGCTTTGCAACACCGTAGAGCAGCGGGAAATGGAGGATCAGCTGTTGGATAATATGGAGCTGGAGCGAGAGCGCGGCATTACCATTAAGGCACGCGCCGTCCGGCTGGATTATCATGCCCAAAACGGCGAGGATTATGAGATCAACCTCATCGATACGCCGGGCCATGTGGATTTCAATTATGAGGTCTCCCGTGCCCTGGCCGCCTGCGAAGGTGCTGTGCTGGTGGTGGATGCCTCTCAGGGCATTGAGGCCCAGACCCTTGCCAATACATATATTGCTTTGGATAACGATCTGGAGCTGATCCCGGTCATCAATAAGATCGATCTGCCTGCCGCCGACCCTGAGCGGGTGGCCCATGAGATCGAGGATGTCATCGGCATCCCTGCGCTGGATGCCCCCAAGGTCTCGGCTAAGAATAATATCAATATGCAGTCGGTGCTGGAGGCTGTTGTGGAGCAGATTCCCGCCCCCGAGGGCGATCCTAAAGCACCCCTTTCTGCCTTGATCTTTGATAGCTATTATGACAGTTATAAGGGTGTTATCGTCTATATCCGGATGATGGAGGGCACCTTAAAGAACGGCGACCGCATTCGTATGATGGCCACCGGTGCGGAATTCGATGTGGTGGAATGCGGCTACCTGCGTCCGTTGGGCTTTGAGGCTTCCGGCATTCTGCAGGCCGGTCAGGTTGGCTATTTTACCGCTTCCATCAAGAGCGTGGAGGACACGCGGGTGGGTGATACCGTTACCTTAAGCAGCCGCCCCTGTGCTGAGCCCCTGCCCGGCTATAAGCCCTGTACCCCCATGGTGTTTTCCGGTATTTACCCGGCCGACGGTGCCCGCTACGATGATTTAAAAGAAGCCCTGGCGAAATTAAAGCTCAATGATGCTTCCTTCCTTTTCGAGCCGGAGACCTCGGTGGCGCTGGGCTTTGGCTTCCGCTGCGGCTTTTTAGGCCTTTTGCATATGGAGATCATTCAGGAGCGGATCGAACGGGAATTTCAGCTGGATATCATTACCACCGCTCCCTCGGTAAGCTATCGGGTCACCAAGACCGACGGTTCGGTGCTCCGCATCGATAATCCGACCAATTACCCTGATCCCGCGGAGATCGCTATGACCGAAGAGCCTTTTGTTAAGGCAGATATCATTACCCCCAAGGAGTTTGTGGGGAATATTATGGATCTCTGCCAGGATCGGCGGGGGATCTATAAGAATATGAGCTATATTGACGATAACCGTGTTAATGTCCATTATGAACTGCCTCTGGGTGAGATCATTTACGACTTTTTCGACACCTTAAAATCCCGTACCCGCGGTTATGCTTCGTTGGACTATGAGCTGGCTGACTATCGGGAATCCAAGCTGGTCAAGCTGGATATTATGCTTAACGGCGAGGTAGTGGACGCCCTTTCCTTTATCGTTCATACCGATAAAGCCTATCCCCGCGCCCGCCGGATGGCGGAAAAGCTCAAGGAGCACATTCCCCGGCAGCTGTTTGAAATTCCGGTGCAGGCCTGTATCGGCGGGAAGATCATCGCCCGAGAGACGGTTAAGGCTTTGCGGAAGGACGTGCTCGCCAAGTGCTACGGCGGTGATATCACCCGTAAGAAAAAATTGCTGGAGAAGCAGAAGGAAGGAAAAAAGCGGATGCGCCAGTTGGGCAGCGTAGAGGTGCCCCAGGAAGCCTTTATGGCGGTGCTGAAGCTGGATTCTTAAGATGCTGTCTCTTTATTTGCATACTCCTTTCTGTCGTCGCAAATGCGCCTATTGCGCCTTTTATTCAGCACCGGCAGGAGAGGAGACCAAAGATCGCTTTCTTGCTGCCATGAAAAAGGCAATCGCCGGTGCAGCAGAGGAAGAAAAGCGCCCCTTATCCACCCTCTATTTAGGCGGCGGGACTCCCGCCCTTCTGGGAGAGGAGCGTCTGGCGGAGATGCTGCAGGCAGTCCGCGAACATTTCGTATTTGAACCGCAAGCGGAGCGTACGGTGGAGCTGAACCCTGAGAGCACCACCCCCGCCTTATTGCAGACCTTAAAGGACTGTGGCATCAACCGTATTTCCTTAGGGGTGCAATCCTTAAATGAAGAGGAACTCAAAATATTAGGGCGCCTCCACGACCGTGAGGTCGCTCTGGATGCCCTTCAAATGATCTTTGAGGCCGGCTTTACCAATGTGAGCGTGGATGTGATGTTCGGTCTGCCGGGCCAGACCGCCGAGACTTTCGGCGCGACTCTTGACGAACTGCTTGCCTACCCGGTGACCCATCTTTCCGCCTATTCTCTCCAATTGGAGGAGGGCACGCCTTTGGCCGAAAACGCCGAGCCTATGGACGAGGAGCGGGAAGAGGAGCTTTGGTGGCTTCTATGCCGGAAGGCCAGAGAGCAGGGCTTTGAGCATTATGAGATCTCCAATTTTGCCAAACCCGGTTATGCTTCCCGCCATAATACCGCCTATTGGAAGCGTACCGATTATATCGGATTAGGACCTGCCGCCCACTCCTTTTGGAAGGGTGTCCGGTATTCCTATCCGGAGGATCTTGCGGCCTTTTGTGAAAAGCCCTGGCCTCTTTGCACCCCTCAGTCGGTTTCCCAAAGGGAGGCAGTGGAGGAGGCCATTATGCTGGGTCTAAGGTTAAAGGAAGGCATTCCGTTAGAATGGATGCCCGGCGGCTTTGATTATACCCGCTATGAAGCCTTTGGGCGGGTGGAAAACGGACGCTTTGCTCTTAATGAGCGGGGCTTCACCCTTTCCAACAGTATTATTTCAGATATTTTATACCGGGAGTAAATCGATGAACTATAAACAGATGAATATCGAGACCCTCTCTGCCGCTCAGGAGGCGGTCAGCAATCTGCTGATCGCCGCAGGTGTCGGCGGCTTTGAGGTAATCGACCCCAAGGATTTTCAGGAATTCTTAGATACCGTCACCCCCCATTGGGACTATGTGGATGAAGAACTTTTAAAGCGTCAGAGCGATCGGACCCTCTTTAAGGTCTATGCCGCCGATAATGAGCAAGGCCTTGCCATGCTCAAGGATATTGAGGAACGGATCGAGGAATTGCGTAAGACTCCCGAGGCAGCGCTTTACGGTACTTTGGAGATCACCGTCAGTGATCTGCCTGAGGAGGATTGGCAGAGCGGTTGGAAACAGTATTATAAACCCATCCATGTGGATCGCTTGGTGGTAGTTCCCATGTGGGAGGACTACAAAGCGGAGGCAGGAGAGACGATCATGAGGATCGACCCCGGCATGGCCTTCGGTACCGGTGCTCATGAGACGACTCGCCTTTGCTTAAAGGCACTGACCCAGGTGGATCTTGCCGGAAAAACCCTTTTAGATGTGGGATGCGGCAGTGGTATTCTTTCCATCGGAGGGGTGCTGCTGGGTGCAGAAAGCGCCTTCGGCTGTGATATCGATCAACTGGCTGTTGAGGTGGCCAAGCGCAATGCCGCCCTCAACGGTTTGGAAAATAAGACGGTTTATGCCGCCGGCGACCTACTGACGGTAGTGGACGGGCAGTACCCCATCGTGGTGGCCAATATCGTGGCCGATGTGATCCTGACCCTCTTGAAGGATCTTCATCGGGTGCTGCTGCCCGACGGACTTTTTATCGCCTCCGGCATCATTGATACCCGTAAGGACGAGCTGTTGGAGGGCATCAAGGCGGCCGGACTGACTGTCCTTTCTGTAGAGGAAGAGCGCGGTTGGGTGGCCATCACTTCAAGGAGATAATATGGAACACTTTTTTGTGCCTTTTACCCCGTCGGATACCTTCACTGTGGAAGGGGAGACCTATCGGCATCTGACCCGCTCCCGCCGAATGGCGGTGGGTGATACTGCCGTATTCTGTGACGGGAAGGGAATGGATTACTTATCGGAAATGATCGCCTGCGATCGGGAAACTGCCGCCTTCAAGGTGCTGGAGCAGGTGCCTGCCGTGGGGGAGAGCGACCTTTCCATCACCGTTTATCAATGCCTGCCCAAAGGCGATAAGATGGAGGAGGTGCTCCATCGGTGTACCCCTTTAGGGGTCACCCGCTTTGTGCCGGTCATCAGCGCCCGCACCATCGGCGGCGCGCCCAATGAGAATAAGCGCAAGCGTTGGGAGAAGATCGTGGCCTCTGCGGCTACTCAGAGCGGCAGAAGCATTCTGCCGGAAATTGCTCCGGCAATGAATTTTCAAGAGGCGATCGCTGAGATGAAGGAGGCTGACGCGGCCTTTATCTGCTATGAAAATTCCGATGCGCCTCTGCCGGAGCTGCCCAAGAGCGGCAGTCTTGCCTTTTTGATCGGCCCCGAAGGCGGGCTTACTCCTCGGGAGGCCGAAAGCCTGACCACCTGTACCTTGGGACGGCGGATCCTGCGAACGGAAGATGCGGCGGCCGTTTTATTGCCCATCTTATTGGACCGCACCGGGAATCTATAAATCGAGGTTTTATTTATGGCAAAAAAACAAATGAACAAAAAGGATGTCCTCAACGGACGGTTCAGCATTCTGTTTTTCTATAGCCTGCTGATGTGTCTGTTTCTCTGGGCTGAGCGGACGGCCCGCTACCGTTATGACTATGTGTTCCGGCTGATGCTGCCCTGGGTCATGCCCATTCTTCTGGTGCTGTGTATCGGCGGCTTTGTGTACCTTGTGCTGCTGGCCGGTCGGAAGAAGGATGCGATGGAAAGGCTCTTTTCCCCCGCCTTCGGCGCGTATCTGCTGGTGGCGCCCATTATGGGGCTCTTTCTGCCGCTGCTCTCCTATTTCGGCGTAGGTCTTCAGCTTTTTAAGCTGGCCACCGAAGCGGCCTTTTATCTGCTGATCGGCCATTTTATTGCTTATTTGGCTTATTATCTCATTAAGCCCGTTATGGGCTTGCTGGCCTGGCTGATCGCCCTGCAGAGTGCTCTGGGGGTCTACTTCTATGAGCGGCAGCTTTCTCCCGCCACCGGAATCCTCAATGCACCGGAGTTCGGCTATCTCTCCGCACCCGTCAGCGCGCTGATCACCGGAGTTCTTATTGCATTTGTAGCGCTGGGCGCCTTTTGGTTGGGCAAGGTGGAGCGGTTTAAACTGAAACCGCTGTTGATTCTGGTTCCTACCGGACTGTGGGAACTGTTTCTTTTGGTCCATGTCCTCTTCTCTTTTTCCTATACCGTACGGTTGATCTTATTGCTCAGCGTGGTGGGGATCCAGGTCCTGTTTTTTGGCACATTTTGCGTTCTTTACCGAAAGAAAAAATAATGTTGTTTACATAATGGTCTGTTCAAAAACCTGTGCAAAATGTTAAAAACTCCGTTCAAGTCCTCATTCCGATGCCCTTTTTCTTGTCGAAAAAAGAAATAATTTGACGCAACCGGAGTCTGCTGAAAAAACTATTGCAATTTTAATTTCTCTATGATATAATTCTTTAAGTGTTAAAATAGTGTGGAAAGGTCGTGAAATCAATGGCTTTATATGTATTTGGTTCTGCAATTTTGGTGATGGCAGTGGCGATCATCGTCTGCGTTTCCTTCCAGCAGGGTAAATCCCAGGGTCTGGGTGCAATGGCAGGCGGCTCCGATGCCGATAGCTATTTCAGCAAAAATAAAAACCGCACCCGTGATGCGGTTCTCTCTAAGATTACCATCGTACTGGCAGTTTTGATCGTTGTTTGCGTTGTCGCAATGAACGTGATCGCCGTCTGAGAATCTTAAAAATCAAAAACCGCTCAGTATCCGCTGGGCGGTTTTCTGTTTTTTATTTTGCTTTTGGATAAGGATCCTTTTGGTCGGTAATACCTAACAGATAGTCCACACTGGTATGATGAAATGCGGCAAGTTTTATAAGGATCTGTGTCGGAATGTCCCGCTTCCCGATTTCATAATGGGAATAGCAAACCTGCGAGCACTGTAAGTATTTAGCAAGAACGGTTTGCGAAAGATCCAGATCTTCTCTTAAATCTCGTATTCGTTTGTACATATTTTTATAGCTCCTTTTAGAACATTGAGTAATAAATATTATAATTAAAACAAATTGTTATATTTGCGTTTAAAACAAATTGGTTTATGATTTGGTCAATGATTCTTTTTTAAGGGAGGAGAAAAATGTTCGATCATATGATGCAACTGTTATCGGAAGAAATGATGGAGTGCTTATATCCGATCGTTCTTGCAGACAAAGAGTACGCGGAATTACATCAGGTATATAAGGCGCAATTCAATGCTTTGGAAAAAGCAATTTCAAAGGATAAACGGAAATGCTTTTGTGACTATGAAGAGGCGTTGAATGCCCTTTCCGGCAGGGAGTTGGAGATTGTTTATCAAAAGGGTTTGTAGGATGGAATTGCAATGATGCGGTCTTTATGGAGCAAATAAAAAGGTCGTACAATGTACGACCTTTTTATTATGTAATTTCATCCTCCGGCGGAACCTCTCTGGCAAGAGAGTGGTTGGAGTATTTATTATCCTCCGTCACTTCGCGGATCACCTTGATCATGGGCGGCAGCTCGAACTCTTCTGTTTCGTGCTTGAGCTCCACCTCCATCACCGCCTGCTTGCTCCAGAAGGGATAAATGTCGATCTCAAAGGTATGTCCGTTATAAGGCAGATAATAGCGGGTCTTATGGATGGTCTGACGGCGGGGATCCCGGGAGGCCAGGCGCCGATTGTATTCTGCTTCACTGATGTTGCGCTCGATCTCCACCCGCCGCATCGCGGAAAGGCTGCGCTTGACCGTTTCGGTGAAGGTGACGGTGCTGCCCTCCTGGCTGCGGCGTATACGGGCAGACCCCTCCGATGCACTCAAATAGGTCTGGGATATTTCCTTTACTTTGCAAAGACTGCCGAGGTTCAAAAGATCCGGACGTCGAATTAAAAATTTCCGTTCAATTTCATAAGGGGGCATCAAATTCACCTCTTTCTTTCATTATAAATAGAGAAAAAAGAAAAATCAAGAAAAATTGACAGAAATTGCATGAAATGGTATCATTAGAGCATGATTTTAAGTGAAAAGGAGGGGTAATATGCAAATTCCGAAGGAAATTGATGAAATTCTCCGACGTTTGGAATCGGCCGGGTATGAGGCCTATTTGGTGGGCGGCTGTGTGCGGGATCGGTGCATGGGCAAGGAGCCCCACGATTATGATGTTACCACCTCCGCTTTCCCCAATGAAATGAAGCGTGTTTTTATCACAGAGCGGGTTATTGAGACCGGCTTGAAGCACGGGACTTTGACGGTACTCACCGCCATCGGCGGCGTGGAGATCACGACCTTCCGGCAGGAGGGCTCTTATTCCGATCACCGCCACCCTGATCAGGTGCAATTTACCCGTGCCCTGAAGGAGGATCTTGCCCGCCGGGATTTCACCGTCAATGCCATGGCCATGGATCGCCGGGGTGTTATTGCAGACCCCTTCGGCGGGCAGGCGGATCTTGCTGACGGAATCATCCGCTGCGTAGGGGATCCTCGCCGTCGTGTTGAGGAGGATGCTCTGCGGATCTTAAGAGGCTTGCGGTTTTCTTCCAGACTTGGTTTTGCCATCGCAGAAGAGACCGCCGCTGCCATGGAAGAAAAGGCCCCTTTGCTACATTTCATCGCGCAGGAACGCATTTTTTCGGAGCTCTGCGGCTTGGTGTTGGGCAAGGACTGTGCCGCTGTTTTGCACCGCCATCGAAGGGTGGTGCAAACGGTGTTGCCGGAGCTTTCATTGGATGGGGCATTGGAACGGCTAAAAGGTACTCCGGCCAAAGAGACCCTTCGCTTTGCCGCTCTGCTGATGGATTCGGGGGAGGAGACGGCAGGTGTCGTTCTTTCCCGCCTGAAGGTTCCCACTGCCTTTCGCAAGGAGGTCTTACTGTTCATTCGGGAATCCCCGAAGCCTTGCGAAAAGACCAAAAAAGCCGTTCATGCTCGCTGTGCAAGGATCGGTGCCGAGGCTTTTTTAAAACTTGCCGTCTTTTGGGGCAAGGATGAATTCTATGCCCAAACGGTGGCGGAATTGAAAAAGGAAAAGGCCTGCCTTTCCTTAAAAGAATTGGCGGTAGACGGCAAAGATATTCAAGCCTTGGGCTATTCCGGCACTGCCGTCGGCCAAGCCTTGAATATTCTTTTTGAAAAGGTCATTACCGAAGAACTTCCGAATCAAAAGGAGCTGCTTCTTTCCTATATAAAAAAATAAGCCTGTGCGGAGGACTGCCCCTTTGCACAGGCTTATTTTTATGGAATTCCTTATCGCTGGATTCGGCCGGAACCGTCGCCGCCGGCCAGCTTTTCCACTTCGGGAACGGTGACCATATTGTAGTCGCCCTCGATGGAATGTTTCAGAGCGGAAGCCGCTACTGCAAATTCAACAGCCTCCTGGGTGTTCTTGCCGGAAAGCAGGGAATAGATCAGGCCGCCGCCGAAGGAGTCACCGCCACCAACGCGGTCGATGATATGCAGATCATATTTTTTGGAGAAGCAGTATTCGTCGGTCTCTGCATTGTAGAGCATGGCAGACCAGCCGTTGTCAAAAGCGGAGTGAGATTCTCTGAGGGTGATCGCCACCTTCTCAAAACTGAATCTATCCGCCAGCTGTTTGGCAACCGACTTGTATCCATCGTGGTTCAGGGAACCGCCGTAAATATCGGTGTTCTCCGCCTCAATGCCAAATACATCCTTGGCATCCTCCTCATTGGAGATGCAAACATCTACGTATTGACAAAGCTCGGTCATGGCCGCTCTTGCCTGCTCGCGGGTCCAAAGCTTGCCGCGATAGTTGAGATCACAGGAGATCTTTACGCCTTTTGCCTTAGCCGTTTTGCAGGCCGCCAGACACATTTCAACTAAATTGGGGCCAAGAGCCGGCGTAATACCGGTAAAGTGGAACCAATCGGCACCCTCCAAGATTTTCTCCCAATCGAAATCGGAAGGATCCGCGGTCTGGATGGCGGAATGAGCACGGTCATAGATACAAACAGAGCCACGCTGGGAAGCACCCTTCTCATTAAAATAGATGCCAACCCGCTCGCCGCCGCGCACGATCATGGAGGTGTCTACTCCATAGCGGCGCAGGGAGTTAACGGCCGCCTGGCCGATAGCGTGGGCGGGCAGTTTGGAAACGAAGGCAGCATCCATGCCGTAGTTTGCCAAAGAGACGGCTACATTGGCTTCGCCGCCGCCAAAGGTAAATTCCGCATGGTCGCACTGAACAAACCGCTCATAGTTATAGGGCTGCAGACGCAGCATCAGTTCGCCGAAGGTTACGATCTTAGCCATTGTTTCTTGCCTCCTTTACGATCTTCACCGACTCTTCACAAAGAGCGGTGATCTCATCCCACTTGCCATTGTCGATCAGGTCTGCGGTTACCATATAGGAACCTCCGCAGGCGCAGATCACGGGACAGGAGAGATACTCTTTTAGGTTTTTCAGAGAAATGCCGCCGGTTGGCATTACTTTGAACATAGGAAAGGGTGCGCTCATGGCTTTGATCTTAGCCAGACCGCCGGATTGTTCGGCAGGGAAGAACTTCACTACCGGCAGATTGAATTTGTTGGCAGCGTGGTAATCGGTGGGGGTGGTACAGCCGGGATAGATGGGCATGCCGATCTCGCAGCAATAAGCCACCAGTTCTGCGTCAAAACCGGGGCTGACAACAAACTGTGCACCGGCTGCCTTGGCAGCGTCCACCTGCTCGGCGGTCAGCACCGTGCCGGCGCCCACCAGCATTTCAGGGCAGGCCTCCCGCATCAGGCGAATGGCAATATCGGCACCTGCTGCGCGGAAGGTTACCTCTGCCACGGGCACACCACCCTTGCAAAGGGCTCTGGCCAGATCGGCAGCATCCCGCTCGGGGTTGTTCAGCTTAATGACCGGCACCACGCCGATCTCGGAAATTTTCAGATCGATCTCTCTCATGATTCTTTCTCCTTTATACACCGGAATATGCGGAAAATCCGCCATCGATGGGCAATACTACGCCGGTAATAAAGCCGGCGGCCTCATTGTTCAACAGGAAGAGCAGACCGCCCTCCAGCTCCTCGCTTTCCCCAAAGCGTCCCATGGGGGTTGCGGCTAAGATCTTGCCGGTACGGGGAGTGGGAGTGCCGTCCTCATTGAAGAGGAGCTTGGCATTCTGCTTGGTGGAGAAAAAGCCGGGTGCGATAGCGTTGACCCGGATGTCCACCTTGGAGAAGTGTACCGCCAGCCATTGGGTAAAGTTCGAAATGGCGGCCTTGGCACCGGAGTAAGCGGGGATCTTGGTTAGGGGTGTATAGGCGTTCATAGAGGAAATATTCAGAATATTGCAGCCTTCTCGGCCAACCATCTGCTTGGCAAAAGCCTGGGTGGGGATCAGGGTGCCTAAGAAGTTCAGGTTGAATACGAAGCCCACACTGTCGGTCTCCAGATCAAAGAAACTCTTGGTATCGGCATCGATATCGCCCAGCTCAAAGTATTCTTTGTCGGTAGTGGCACGGGGATTGTTACCGCCGGCACCGTTGATGAGAATATCGCAGGGGCCGAAGTCTGCCATGACCTGATCGGCCACTGCAGAGCAGACCGTTTTATCCAAAACATTGCAGCCATAAGCTTTGGCGATACCGCCCTCTTCCACGATCTCCTTGGCATACTGCTCGGCAGCCACTTGGTTGAGATCCAGAAGAGCGACCTTGGCACCGGCTCTTGCGAGAACCTTGGCAAAATTGCTGCACAGGATACCGCCTGCGCCGGTCACAACGGCAACCTTGCCGGTCAAATCGGTGTTCAGAACATTCTTATTCATAGGTTTGATCCTCCCGTTTATTTTTCAATGGCCTTTTCACAGGCCTCAAAAAGTCCGTTGATATAGGTGGCACCCAGAGCGCGGTCAAAGAGACCGTAGCCGGGCTTGCCGGTCTCGCCCCAGATCATCCGACCGTGATCGGGACGGACATAGCCGTCATAACCGTTTTCGGTCAGCGCTTTCACGATCTCGTAGATATCCAGAGTGCCGCAGGAAGAAAGGTGAGCGCGCTCTTCAAAAGAGCCGTCCTCTAAGATCTTTACATTGCGAATGTGCATAAAGGCAATGCGGTCGGCTTTGGCATATTTGCGGATCATGGCAGGGATATCGTTGCTCTCGGCGCAGCCTAAGGAACCGGTGCAGAGGCAGAGGCTGTTGGAAGGGCTGTCATAAAGCTTTAAGAACCGATCCAGGTTTGCTTCGCAGGTGATAATGCGGGGCAGGCCGAAGATGGGGTACGGGGGATCGTCGGGATGGATGGCCATCCGTACGCCGTATTCCTCGGCAACGGGAATGACTTTTTTAAGAAAACGCTCCAGATTACCCCAGAGACCTTCTTCACCCAGCTCGCCGTAGGCAGCGATCAGCTCGCGTACCTGCTCCTGGGTGTAGCTGGAATCCCAACCGGGAAGATGAATGTCATCCTTTAAGGGATCCAGACCCTTCATCTGTTCCCAATACATTACCAGAGAGGTGGAGCCGTCGGGAGCTTTTTTGTCCAGCTGAGTACGGGTCCAGTCAAAGACCGGCATGAAGTTATAAGTGACGCATTTTACACCGTACTTGGCACAGCGGCGGATATTCTCGCAGTAGACCTCTAAAAGATGATCCACATCTCCGCGGCCCAGTTTAATGTCCTCATGGACGGGAATGGATTCCACCACATCAAACACCAGTCCGTGTTCTTCACATTCAGCCTTCATCTTGGCGATGCTTTCCTCCGGCCAGACTTCGCCGGGTTTTACATCATAGACAGCCGACACGATAGAGCGCATGCCCGGGATCTGGGAGATATATTCCAGAGAGATAGGATCGCTCTCGCCATACCAGCGGAAAGAAAGTTTCATCTTCATTGATCAGTCCTCCAAATTAAAATATCGTTTGGCATTGTTGCAGCAAATGTCCTGTACCAGGGCACCCAGCGTCGGGATATCGGCAGGGTACTCGCCCTTTTCCACCCATTCACCCAACAGGTTGCAGAGAATACGGCGGAAATATTCGTGGCGGGTATAGCTTAAAAAGCTGCGGGAATCGGTCAGCATGCCGATAAAGTTGCCCAAAAGGCTCAAATTGGCCAAAGAGATCAACTGTTCGCACATACCCTGCTGATTGTCGTTGAACCACCAGGCGCTTCCGTGCTGCAGCTTGCCGGGAATCTCACTGCTCTGGAAGGCACCGATCAGGGTGTCGAGAAAACCGTTGTCACCGCCATCCAGACTGTAAAGAATAGTACGGGGCAGATTGCCCTCGGCGTTGAGGCTGTCCAGAAGAGCGGCCAGTGCCGATGCGCCGTTATGCGGTCCGATGCAGTCAAAGCCGGTGTCGGGACCTAAGACTTTGAACATGGCAGAGTTGGGATTTCTCAGGCAGTTATAGTGCAGCTGCATCACCCAACCCATTTGGGTATATTGAGCGGCACAGAATTGCAGTAACAGAGTCTTTAAGAGCTCGGCCTCCTCGGCGGTAACTGCCTTATCGGCAAGGCCTTTGGCAATGATGGCATCGGCCTCTCGGCGGGTGCCCTCCCGATAAACCATCCGATCCAATCCGTGATCGCTGGCCCGGCAGCCATGGGCATCAAAATGAGCCATTCTCTTTTGCAGCGCCGCCTCTAAAGAGGCCAGATCCCTGATCTCGGTCTTTGAGACTGCGGCCAGCTGTGCGATATAATCCTTCCAGCCGGCTTTATCGATATTAAGGGCTTTGTCGGGCCGGAAGGAGGGAGCCACCAGCGTTTTCATGGTGGGATCCTCGGCCAGCTTTTTGTGCCACTCTAAAGAATCAATGGGATCATCGGTGGTTCCGATCATCGACACATTGCTCTTGGCGATCAGGCCCCTTACGCCCATATCCGGCCTCATCAGTTTTTCGGCGGTCAGGTTCCAGACCTCCTCGGCGGTATCTCCGTTCAAAATGCCGGTATAGCCAAAGTAATTTTTCAGTTCTAAATGGCACCAATGATACATGGGATTGCCGATGGCCTTGGGCAGCGCCTCGGCAAATTTTTGGAACTTCTCACGGGGAGAGGCGTCGCCGGTAATGTACCGTTCCTCCACACCGTTGGAGCGCATGATCCGCCATTTATAGTGATCGCCGCCCAACCAGACTTCAGTGATATTACTGAAATGTTTGTCCTCAAAGATCTCTTGGGGACTTACATGGCAATGATAGTCCAGAATGGGACGATCAGCGGCATATTCATGGTAAAGAGTCTTTGCGGTGGGATTGGAAAGAAGAAAATCCCGATCCATAAAAGTCGCCATATACTTTTATCCTTTCTTATCACTCAATTATCGGCTGCTCTGCCGGAACTCTCTGGGAGTCATGAGAGCATATTTTTTAAAGGTTTTGGAAAAATACTGTACATCCAGAAAGCCGCAATGCTGTGCCACCGTTTGGATCTGCAGTTGGGTGGTGGAGAGAAGCTGCTTGGCCCGCTCCACCCGCTTGCGGTTGATAAACTCGGTAAGAGTCTGTCCTACCTCCCGGCGGAAAAGATCGGAAAGATAACCGGCGCTGATGTTCAGCGCCTTTGCTAAAGAGGAAAGGGACAGAGGAACCGAAAGATCCGAATCGATCATTAAAATGGTTTTTTGGATCGTAGAGGAATAGGTGCGCATGGAATGCTTGCGCACTAAGCGGCAGTAGGAGCGAAACATCTCCGGCATCAGCGTCTCCAGCTGATCCATGGAGGAGGCTCCCTCGATCTTGCGGGCGTAGGATGAGGACATGCTGTCCAGATACGTGGGGTGCACGCCGCCCCGCTCCGCGGATTTTCGGAGCAGGGTGTTCATAATGACACAGTAGTTTTTTAAATTGCGGATGGGGTCGGTGGTTCGCTGCTCAAACCGTTCGGTGGTCAGACTGGAAAAGAGGATCTCTGCCTTGTGCAGCTGACCGTGCTCTACTGCGGTCATCAGATCATTCTCGAAATTATACCGTTCTTCGATCATCTGCATATTCCAGGCAGTACGCTCCGGTTCAAGGGCCTCTGCTTCGGATTGTATGGTGTGTTCCTTGGCATCCCATTCCAGATCGAGCACCTCGGAGGGACGCTTATTGCCCCAAAGCTGCTCTTCGTAGGAATCCAACAGCGCAAAGAGATGGCTGTCCTCTGAGAGAACAGGCAGGTTTCCGTAGTATTCCTCCAACTCCTTGCTGTATTGAGCGGGCAGATTCAGTTGCTCGGCCAGCTCCAAAAGCTTTTGCTCCGGCAGTTCTCTGGGTAGATAGGGCCCGATGAGCAGCACTGCCTGATTCCCCGCTTCCTCCGGCAGGAGGAAAAAGAGATAGCGGCGGCGGAATGAATCAGTCAGTCGGTACACGGTGTTTTGTTGAACGGGGGATACCCATTCCAGGACGGATTGACGAGGTGTGTTTACCCCTAACAGTTTGCTGAGACCCATATCGATTCTTGGGTCCAAAGGTGCGGCAGGATCTAAAAGCAGGGTCTGAATCCGGCACTTGCGGAAGGTCTCCCGCAGCATCCGAAGACTCGGCTCATGATACATACCATTCCCTCTCCTTTCTGAACAGTCATAAATGACAAAAAATAATCAACTTTTTTCTTATTATAATACAGTTTTTTGCTGATTTCAACCGCTCTTAGGAGATTTAGATGAAAAAAATACAAGAACAACCGAAAATTATCCTTGCGTTTTCATATAAAAATAGGTACAATTGAACTAAAGACGGCATCCCCGCCGTTTTATGACTGAAATTTTGAAACGAAGGAGGTACAGTCCCATGAGAACTGTATTCAATCTCAATGCCAAATGGGCATTCGCTAAGAATGTAGCCGAACTGCCTACCGCAGTACCGACCGATTGGTATTTTGTTAATCTGCCCCACTCCTGGAACGGGATCGACGGTCAGGACGGCGGCGGTGATTATTTCCGTGGCACCTGCTATTATGTAAAAGAACTGGAAAAGATGGATCTGCCCAAGGCAGACCGTTATTTTTTAGAGATCCGTGGCGCGAACTCTTCTGCAGAGGTTTATCTTAACGGCAAGAAGCTGGCTTCTCATGACGGCGGTTATTCCACCTGGCGTGTGGATATTACCGATCACCTGGAGCTGAAGAACCTTTTCGCTATTGCTGTGGATAATGCACCCAACGATCGGGTTTATCCTCAGATGGCCGACTTTACCTTCTACGGCGGTCTCTATCGTGATGTGAATATCATCTGCGTCAGCGCGTCCCATTTCGATCTGGAGTACTATGGCGGCCCAGGCATCAAGGTCACGCCCACCGTGGAGGGCAAGGATGCCAAGGTGGAGGTCGAGGTTTTCGTGACCGACAGTAAGATGGGTCAGACCATCCGCTATACGGTTTACGATGCCGAGGAGAATGTGATCGCCGAGACTGAGACTGCAGATACCACCGCTTCCTTCACCGTTGAGAATGTGCATCTCTGGCATGGCAGAAAGGATCCATACCTCTACTGCTGCGAGGCAGAACTGATGGAAAACGGGGAGGTGCTGGATCATGTATGCACCCGTTTCGGTTGCCGCACTTTTAAGATCGATCCCGAAAACGGCTTCATCTTAAACGGCGAAGAGTATCCTTTGCGCGGTGTTTCCCGCCACCAGGATCGCTGGGGCCTCGGTAATGCGCTGCTGCCTGAGCATCATGAAGAGGATATGGATCTGATCTGTGAGGTGGGCGCTACCACCATTCGTTTGGCTCATTATCAGCATGATCAGTATTTCTATGACCTCTGCGATGAGCGCGGTATGGTGGTCTGGGCGGAGATTCCCTATATCTCCAAGCATATGCCGAACGGCCGGGAGAATACCGTTTCCCAGATGAAAGAACTGATCATTCAGAACTATAACCATCCTTCCATCGTGGTTTGGGGTCTCTCCAATGAGATCACTATGAACGGCGAAGCCGATCCCGATCTGATGGAAAACCATCATATCCTCAATGATCTCTGCCATGAGATGGATAAGACCCGTTTGACCACCATGGCATGCCTGACCATGGCCGATATGGATTCCGATTATGTTCAGGTTCCCGATGTGGTGTCCTATAACCACTATTTCGGCTGGTACGGCGGCAATACCGCTATGAACGGCCCCTGGTTCGATAAGTTCCATGAGAAGTTCCCCAACCTTCCCATCGGCTGCTCCGAATACGGATGTGAGGCGCTCAACTGGCATACCTCCAAGCCTATGCAGGGCGACTATACCGAGGAGTACCAGGCTTACTACCATGAGGAGCTGATCAAGCAGCTGTTCAGCCGCAAGTATCTCTGGGCAACTCATGTTTGGAATATGTTTGATTTCGGTGCCGATGCCCGCGCCGAGGGCGGCGAAAACGGTCAGAATCATAAGGGTCTGATCACCTTTGACCGCAAGTATAAGAAGGATGCCTTCTATGCTTATAAGGCCTGGCTCTCCGACGATCCCTTTGTTCATCTGTGCGGCAAGCGGTATATCGACCGGGTAGAGGAGACCACCAAGGTCACCGTCTATTCCAACCTGCCTGAGGTAGAGCTGTTTGCCAACGGTGTATCCCTCGGCAAAAAGACTGCTGAGGATCATTTCTTCTATTTTGATGTGCCGAATGTGGGCGAGACCAAGCTGACCGCGGTTGCCGGTGAGTTCAAGGATGAAGGTGTGATCCGCAAGGTGGAACAGTTCAACGAGGCTTACCGCCTGGTGGAAAAGGGGACGGTCCTCAATTGGTTTGATATCGATGCACCCGAGGGCTACTTCTCCCTGAACGATACCCTCTCCGACATTACTGCCACTCTCCAGGGCAAGATGCTCTTCGCAGGCCTTGCTGCCAAGGTGATGAAGTCCATGAATAAGGGCGGCGGAATGGCCGGCTTTGATATCGGCGAGAGTATGATGCAGATGATGGGCAGCTTTACCGTCATCCGTCTGACCAGCCTCATGGGCGCCGCAGATGTGCATTTCTCTAAAGAGGAACTGCTGGACCTGAACAAGAAGCTGAATAAGATTAAGAAACCCAAGAAGTAAAATAAAAAATGCCACCCGCAAGGGTGGCATTTTTTTATACTTATTGAATACGAACCTTGGGCAAAAGGTCCTCTGCCAAGGGCTTCAGGTCTTCTTGGATATTCAAGAAAACGTGCTTTTCGCAGTCGTAGCGGTGAAGCAGGGAGGGAAGTTTTTTCAAAACTTCTGCTGCGTCGGTCTGTAGCTCGAAAATGGTATGGCAGGAGAATTTCTTGAAGATCTGCTCCAGCGGGGTGGAATGAACTAAAATTCCTTCGTCGGAATTTGTGAGAGGCAGGGCGATCTCCTGAATGTCGGTTGCGATCGCGGCGCCGATGGCTTCCAAGGTTTTAGCGGCGGGCGCCTCCAGGCGGGTGCGGGGGTAGGGAGTCATCTCATCGGTGCGGACGATAAAGCTGCCTGCGGGGCGGTATTGCTGAGGATGGCGTCCCCACTCCATGTATTCATAGTGCGGTGCCGGCGCGCCGCCGAAGCCGGCGGGCTTGTAGTATTTGTTTTTGGGATCAAATTCCGCGGTAGCCAACCCTCGCATACTTCTCATATTAGCAAGCACATTGCCAAAGGGATCCACGATCATGCTGGCGCCGCAGACGGTTGCCTGCTCATCCATGCTGACCGAGGAACGCAACACATAAGCGTTGGTGTTGTATGCCAAAAAGCGGCACATAATTTCCAGTGCCTGATGGCTGTCGCTGCGTTGCAGGGAACAGCCGATGATGATGTCCACATTCTGGCGGGCGATATTGGGGAATGCCTCGTAGAAATAAAAATCGTAGCAGGTCAGAAAGCCGAACCGCAAGCCTTCCATCTCTAAAATGTAGGGCTCGGAAAATTCAAAGGTATAGTCGCTGTCCAGTGCAAGGGGTCCGAATTCCAGCGGCGGCAGATGCTTTTTGAAGTATTTGCCGACGACCTCGCCCTCTCGGTTGAAACAATAGGTGGTATTGCGGTAGCCGGTGGAGGTCTCATACAGACCGTTCACAAACAGCATGGAGCGACACCGCTTGGCGGTGGCGGCGCAAGCCTCCAAAAGGGGCACGCTGTATTTTTCATAAGCTGTCAGCGTGTCCTCCCGAGTGTTGGTGCAGCAGGGATCGTCGCTGTATTCGGGGAGCACGATGATGTCCATCGTCTTGTCGCATAATTCTAATTGCGCCATCTTGAATGCAAAGCATTCATCGGCCATGGCGGGATCCATAGAATAGGGCGGTTGAATAATGCAGGCTTTCATAGAGGATCTCCTTAAAAGTTTTTTATCATTATATCCTCAATTTAATAGAATTTCAAGGTTGCTTTTTCAAAGGGCAGGGGGTATAATGGGGGAAAAAGAAGGCGGTGCAGAATGAACGAACAACTCAAACGAATGGAGCAGGCTCTTTCCCAAGAGGATCGGCGGATGCTGCAAAGCGTATATGAGCCGCAGGTGGTAACGATTCCGCCCAGTGATGCCTGCTGTAATATGTGCGTGACCTCCGAGGGAGAGATCCGCATTTATGGTACAATGGGCAAAAAGGAACCCACCGATATGGGCACTACGGTTTATCTTTCCTCTAAGGATTGCGGTCTTAGCTGGAAGACTCATTATATGGAGCATGGCGTATTGGGCGCTGCAACTTATAATCCTGAAACAGGAAGATATATTGCATTTCATCCCCAGGAACACCGCCCCGATCGTAACGCCCTCATCGGAAAAGAGGGCACCTGGGCGATCCTTAGCGAAAAGGGACACGACAGCGCCGATTACCGCCTGGTGAAAATGTCGGAGCGGGAGGTATTTATCATGCGCCCTCCCATGTATCTGAAAAGTTGCAAACGCTGGCTGATCATAGGGGAATATAACTATCCCGAGCGCGTTAATAAGACGATAGTGGTCTTTTATTCCGATGATGACGGAGAGAGTTGGACCGAGCGGGAACTTCTGCCCTCGGCGCCGCCCTTTGTGGTGAAGCCGCCCCATAAAGGACCCCGCTGGCAGCAATATTCCGCCGAGCCTACCATTGCCGAGCTGGTAGATGGGGAGTTGGTGATGTTTGTGCGCACCTCCCAGGACTATTATTATACCTATCGCTCCGCCGACCATGGCGATCATTGGACCGGCCCCGAGCCCTCGCCCTTCCATGGCACCATCACTATGCCGGTATTGCAAAAATTGAGTGATGGTCGGATCGTCTTTTTTTGGTGCAATACCCAGCCGATGCCCGAATTGGACCATACTCAGGCCTTTCCGCCGCTGACCCCAAGGGAATTAACGGGGTACTCCGAGGATGTATTTACCAATCGGGATGCCAATCATCTTGCCGTTACCGAGGATGATATGCAAAGCTGGATCGGTCTGCGGGAACTGTTCTTAAACCCCATTCGCAATAACGGCGATTTCCGCTCCATCGGCGGCGCTAATTCTAAGGATAAAAGCGTCCATCAGGCGCAGATGGTAGAACTGCCTTATCATAAACTGCTGATCCATTTCGGACAAAATACCAGTGCACGCAAGGTGGTACTCTTGGATGTGAATTGGCTTTACGAGCAGGAGCGGAAGGAAGATTTTCGCTTAGGTCTTCAGAACGTTTCTACCCAAATGTATGTGAAAAGCAATATGGGCAACTATCGGGGTTGGTCGGGCCATTGCGCCTATAACCGTACCCAAGGCGCTCTTTTGGTTCCCGATCCTTCGGGCAATGCCAAGGAGGTTTTGCAGATCTGCCGCATCGAGGATGAGCGGCTTGTTTATAAAAAACAGGGCGCAGTCTGGAATTTTCCTGCCTCCAAGAAGGG
Source organism: Clostridia bacterium (assembly GCA_017482195.1). Classification (GTDB taxonomy): domain Bacteria; phylum Bacillota; class Clostridia; order Oscillospirales; family QAKW01; genus QAKW01. Next base: position 42,017 of record JAFUNM010000046.1, on the reverse strand, counting down.
CAGAGTGGAAGTGGAACTCCGGGTGGTAAAAAGCGGGGTTGCCCTTTGCCTGACTGATCATTGATATAACCCTGCCGATGAGACCGTCTTGGCGGAGGCACCCCTTTGTATTAAGGTGGAAAGCTCCGATGGATGGATCACCGTGGCGGCAGAGTATGATACCCTTGGGAAAATCGCCCATGTTACCGTCGGCGGGCAGAAGTATGAAACTGCTCTCAGCAGCGAAGCGCCCCTGGGTCTTTCTTATCTGCATATTCAGAGTCTTGCCGAAACCGAGGATCAGCAGGGGACCTTGATCCGCAGTTTTAAAAAGACCCAAATTTTCTGATTCGGTTGCAGTTTTTGTGAATTTATAGTATAATAAAAAGCGTATTGCATTGCAATACGCTTTTTTCTGGCACCCCCAACAGGAATCGAACCTGTAACTGCCCCTTAGGAGGGGGCTGTTATATCCGTTTAACTATGGAGGCGTGTCTTTTATAATAATCTAATTCCATTGAAAAGTCAATATTCTATGGCTTGACTTTTCTTCATATCCTTATATAAAAGGAGATGAAGAATATGGAAGAATATCATCGTGATTCGTTAAGAGAACTGCGGCGGATGGAACTTCAAGAGCAGTCCGTCAAGCGGGAGAAGGGGTCGGTTTTTGTGACCCTGTTGATCATCTTGCTGTTTTTGGGTGCCGGGGGCTTTTACTTAAAGACCACCGACCGTCTGCCGGACTTTTCTACGGTCAAGCAAACGGTGATCCGCTGGCGGGATGATCTGGTGGCGGTGGTCAAAGGGGAAGAAGCTGCCGATGTTCAGGCAACGGTAGACAGCGTGCTGGCAGAGCAGAATGAGGAAAATTAGCATCTCCCCGTTGATGGTGCTGTTGCTCATTTCTTATATGCTGATCGAGGGCACCTTTGATCCCTTGCTGATCTTGTTTTTTTCCCTGCTCCATGAATTGGGGCATGTTCTTGCCATTCGCCGCCTTGGAGGTAAGCTGAACAGCATGACCGGTCAGGGCCAGGGCTTTGGTCTGACTGTGGAAGGACTTTCCTATCAGGGGGAATTGCTGGCTGCCGCGGCAGGGCCGCTGATGAGCCTTGTCTTGGCTGTCTTTTTTGCGATTTTTGCCTTGTGGCGGGAGAGTAAGGATCTATGGTTCTGTGCCTTCTCCAATGCCGCGTTGGCCGGGATGAATCTGTTACCTATTATGCCGCTGGACGGCGGACGCATCCTACGTTCGGTGTTGGCTCTGCATTGCACGCCGGACCGTGGGCGTATGATCGGTACCGCGGCGGCTCTTTGCTGTCTGCTGCCTCTGTTGGCAGTTGCCTTCTGGCAGTTTTTGAGCAGCGGGTATAACGTTTCATTATTGTTTGTTTGCATATATTTGATCGGATTAATCAAGGAGAACGAATATGACGTATAAAACGGAGGATATGAGAGAGCTTTTGCTGGAAGTTCAAAAGCCTGCCCGATATGTGGGCGGCGAGATGGGACAAACCGTCAAAGATCTCAGGGAAGTGGATATCCGCTTCGGCTTTTGCTTTCCTGATATTTATGATATCGGAATGTCCCATTTGGGACTGCGCATCCTTTATGGCTCGCTGAATGAACAAAAGGGCACCTGGTGCGAGCGGTTTTTTCAGCCCTGGCCCGATATGGAAGAGAGGATGCGGGCCGAGGGTATCCGTCTCTATTCCATGGAGAGCCATACCTCATTGGATGAATACGATCTAATCGGCTTTACCCTGCAATATGAGATGTGCTACCCCACCGTTCTCAATATGTTGGAGTTGGGCGGTGTTCCTATTTATGCAAAAGATCGTAAGGGTCTTAAACATATCGTGGTAGGCGGCGGCCCCTGTGCTTATAATCCTGAGCCGTTGGCCGACTTTTTTGATGTATTCAGCATTGGCGAGGGGGAAGAGGCTCTTCCGGAACTTGCGGACAAGCTCCGCGAAGCGAAGGCTAAAGGCTGGAGCCGGGAGAAATTTCTCTATGAAGTTTCCAAAATGGAGAGTTTTTATGTTCCCTCTCTCTATGAGGCGGCTTATAAAGAAGACGGTACACTCGCTGCTTTTACACCGCTGAAGGAAGGGGTTCCCGCGGTGGTGCATAAGCGGATCATTAAAGAGCTGGACAAGGTCTATTATCCTAAGACTCAGATCATCCCTTTTACCGAGGCGGTACACGATCGGGTGACCATCGAGTTGTTCCGCGGCTGTATCCGCGGCTGCCGGTTCTGTCAGGCGGGGATGCTGTTTCGCCCCATTCGCTGTAAGTCTGCCGACACTTTGATTCATGATGCCTGCACCCTATTGGAAAATACCGGCTATGAACAGCTGTCTCTTTGTTCCCTTTCCTCCAGCGATTATCCCGAGATCGAGCCGCTGGTGGACGGGCTCATCAACTATACCGAGCCTCGCGGAATCAATCTTTCGCTGCCCTCTTTAAGGGCAGATAACTTTTCCAAGGAATTGGCCGCAAAAATTACCGGCGTGAAAAAATCCACCTTCACCTTTGCCGCAGAGGCGGGCAGCCAGCGGCTACGGGATGTTATTAATAAAAATGTCACCGAGACAGATATCGAGAAGAGCTGCCGGATCGCCTTTGAAAACGGCAATTCCTCGGTCAAGCTGTATTTTATGATGGGTCTGCCCACCGAAACGGAGGAGGATCTGGCTGCCATCCGTTCAATGGCCGATAAGATCATCGGCTATTTCTATGATACCGATAAATCCAAGCGCAACCGGTTTATCAAAATCGCCATGAGTGTGGCGACCTTTATTCCGAAACCCTTTACGGCCTTTCAATGGGAGGCACAGAATACCGAAAGTGAGATCCGCCAAAAGCAGGAGTATCTTAAAAAGACGGTGGGCTCTAAGCAGGTGACCTTAAGCTGCCACGATTGCCGCACCTCGCTGATCGAGGCGGTGTTGGCAAGAGGCGACCGCCGTCTGGCTCCCGCCATTGCTTATGTTGCCCAAAACGGCGGTAGGCTGGATGCCTGGACGGAATATTTCAGTTATGAACGCTGGCAGGAGGCTTTCCGCGCCGCCGGTATCGATCCCGATTTTTATTCTGCCCGCAAGCGGGATTTTGAAGAACTTTTGCCCTGGGATTTCATTGATATCGGAGTTACTAAGGCGTATTTGAAGAAGGAAGCCGAGCGCAGCTACCGCGCCGAGACTACGCCCAATTGCAAGGAGCAATGCACCGGCTGCGGTGCCAATCAGATGATGGGGAGGAAATGCGATGTCTGATCCAAAGACTATGTTTAAGGAGATGCGAGTGCGGTTTTGCAAGACCGACGATGCCATCTATTTTTCTCATCTGGATCTTAATCGGGCGGTGTTGCGGGCTCTGCGCCGCAGCGGTATTCCGTATTGGAGCAAGGGCGGCTTCAGTCCTCATCCTTACTGTGTATTTGCCATGCCTCTTTCGTTGGGGTTTGAGAGTACCGGCGAGCTGTTTGATTTTCGTTTGCTGCCGGGGGTAGAGTGGGAGCCTGAGGATCTGAAAAACGCCTTTCCCGATTCCCTGAAAGTATTAGAGATCTATGAGCCTTGCGATCCGTTTAAGGAGATCGCTTTTGCTGCCTATGAGGTGGAGCTGGAAACGGCAGAGTCTGCCGAAACGATTGCTGCCGCTTTTAAACAGCCGCTGACCGTGCTTAAAAAAACGAAGCGCAGTGAGCAGGAAGTGGATATCCGGGAATTTATCAATAAAATAGAAACCAAAACGGGGGAAGACGGCCTTGTTTGTCTTTTCGCTGAACTGGCTTCCGGTAATCAGCGCTCCTTAAGTCCCAATTATCTGGCTGAGGGTCTTTGTAATGTGGGCCTGTTCTGTAAGATTCGCAAAGTCCGCCGCTTGAAATTCTTGAAAGCCGACGGCTCTGAAATTCTTTGAAAAAATCCTTGACTTTTGATTGGTTCTGTTATATACTGTTTTAGCAGTTTGGAGAGATGGCTGAGCTGGTCGAAGGCGCACGATTGGAAATCGTGTAACGGCTTAAACCCGTTCGGGGGTTCGAATCCCCCTCTCTCCGCCAATAAAATAAACCACTCCATTTGGGGTGGTTTATTTTATTTTCGTCGTTCGGGGGATGCGAACTTTTGGTGAAGCAAAATGTTCGTTGAGGCCGCCGAAAGGCGCGTCAGCCTTTTCGAACTGCCGTGTCTCGAGCAGCGAGGATTTTTCGCCGCCGCCCGCAGCGGCTCGAAAAATCCCGTAGCGCAGAGTATCCCGCTCTTCATTTCCTCTATTGCAAACTTTATCAATCTATGCTATACTGAAACCAACCAAATCAAAAGGAGAACAACCATGAAATTTGCGGCAGATTTCCGGCGGATCGCAAGGGATGCATTGGTAGGGAAATGGACCACCGCGGTGATCGCGGGGTTGATCGCTTCCTTATTGGGCGGGATCGACATTGAAGGTCTGGGCTTTAATGTTCATATTGAAAACTCCGATGTTTCGAGCTTCAGGGAATTGGTCACAGCACTTACCGGCGGGCGGACATTGATCCTTTCCCAAACCGCCCTCGGTTTGAGCGCGGTAGCGTTGATCTGCGCACTGACGGCGGGGATCGCTTTATTCCTGCTGGGCGGTATCATCAGGGTGGGTTACGGCAAGTTTAATCTGGATCTGGTGGATGGGCAGGAGTCCGGCATCAATACGCTGTTTTCTTATTTTTCCCATTGGAAGAGCCTGGCGGCAGCACGACTGTTGGAGACTGCTTATATCCTGCTTGGCTTTTTGCTGCTGATCGTTCCAGGGATCATCGTTACCTATAGCTTTGCCATGACCGATTATATTTTGGCGGAGCACCCGGAGATGAGCGCGGATGAAGCCCTCACCCGCTCCAATGAGATGATGCGGGGCAACCGCTGGCGGCTGTTTTGCCTGCAGTTCAGTTTTATCGGCTGGCAGATCCTCAGTTCTCTTACGTTTGGTATCGGCAATCTTTGGCTGACCCCTTATATGCAAACTGCTACCGCCGCCTTTTACCGAGAGATCTCCGGGACCGAACCGGTTGAATTCTAAAAATAAAAATCGCACGCTTGGGTTGCCCTTGAGTGCGATTTTTTTATTATATTTTCCGATATCCGCCGGTGCCTTTCAGGTCACCGCCATTTAAAAAATGGGCTTTGAGCTTGCGTTGGAGGCTGGTGTTTTCAGGGGCGTTTGCCATGTTTTCCGCTTTGAAGCCCAGACCGAAGACCCGCTGAATGGCTTGATTGCTGCTGGTGGCAACGGTATGATGGTTGCTCCAAAGGCGCATGAACTTTACAATGTTGGCATCCTCTCCTAAAAGCTCCGCTAATTGGGGATTGAGCAGCCAGGAACCGCAGGTAAAATATTTCGGGTCCTTTTCGGGGAAGTGCTTGGAAAAAAATTCCTTCGCCCGGGCAAAGGATGCAAGACAAGCCTCTTCGGTCAGGGGCTCATCCTGGGGGATATGGGTATCCAAGACCACCTCTCCTTCGGGTGCGCCAAAAAGGGTCGGTTCAAAGACAAACTGCAGCCGCCCTAAGCGGAAGAGCCGCCCGGTATAATGCTTCATCAGCCAATGAAATTCCGCCAGACCCAAAGTACCGTGCTGGATCTCATAATTTTTGATCCAGAGGTTCACGTCCTTGAGGGTGGCAACGGTAATTTCCTTTTCGATGCCCCGGGCGTTATTGACCGAGAGGGCATGGTCTGCCAGATAGCCCAATACAAAGATGGGAAGAAGTCCTGCCTCCAATTTCGGCTCCTCGCCGGTGGCGATGCACTTGTCGGCGATCTTTTTGGCTTCTTTTGCCGCTTCGGTGTCCTTTAAAAGGAGGGCTTTGATCCGTTGGTCTTCAATAATCTCGTGAATATAAAAATCCATCATCGTTTGTTGATGTGCAGCAGTTCATGCTCTACTGCACCGTTGTGTAGAAACCGCATGAGGGTTTTCTCGTAAATTTTTTCGCGGACGGCTTCACTTACGTCCAGCTCGTCATAAATAGCATTATCCCGCTCGATCCAACTGCGAACCCAATGGGGATTGTAGTCGTCGGCGATGGAATCGGTGCCGAACATAATATTATTTTCTACATCGTACCCAATAGTAAACAGCTTGGTCAGAAGATCCTTTCGGTAAATGGGCGGGGTGCCGGGCGTGATATCAAAAAACATTTCTGCCGACGGACGGGTCAGATAGTAATTCAGAAACTTACCGTAAACCGCGATACATTCATCGTGCCAGGGCCAGGAACAATGCCCCATGGAAAACTTGATGTGATCGAGGTTTAAAAGTGCCTCCCAATCGGCGGGACGGCAGTAGCGGGAGGTGTCGGTTCCGCTCCAGAGAATGCCCGTGTGAAAAAGCACAGGCAGGTTGGTTTCTTCAATGGCTGCCAACAATTTCATATTGGCTTCATCATAGACCGGAAAGGTATCGCAGATGATCTTAAAGGCCTTGATGCCGGACTCTGCTGCGTCCTTTACGATCTCGCAGGCATCCTTTTCATAAGGGTGTACCCAAAGAATGGGGATCAGCCGTTCCTCTTGATTTTTCGTCCAATTCAATACGGTGTTCAGCCGTTCTTTATAGGGTTGTTTTAACAAAGAGGCCGTTGCCTCTTCGGGGCAGGGAGAGATCAGTCCGCCGCCATATACTCCGGCTTCTTCCATGTGTTTGAGCAGCTCATCCTGATTGGGTTGAGTATGATTGATATGTATGTGCATATCGTAGATTTTCATGGCCGAAAACTCCTTTTGTAGACCTACCTATATTATAGAAGAACAGAAAATCAATGTCAATATTTTAAATGATTCTAATTGACAACTGTCAAAAGATGTGTTATGATGTCGATGGTGTAAATACACTAAAAGAATTTGCATTTTGGAGGAAAAATTATGAAAACTGCAGCAAAAGTATTTATTATCATCGGTATTGTCGTGGGTTTTATCGGAATTATTCCCCCGATCGTTGGCTTTATTGCACTCAATAAGCTGAAGAAGGCGACTAAAAAGTCCGAGCTGACCGGCATCGCCATCGTTACCTTGCTGTTCTGTAACCTGATCGGCGGCATTTTGATGCTCTGTCTGAGCGATGCGGATCTGGCGCCTGCTGCTGAATAAGCAATTGAAAAGACTGCCCATGGGCAGTCTTTTTTGTTGACAATTTTTTCTTGCCAAAACCTATTTTTTATTATATAATATTTCTATTAGTATTTTTAGGAGGAAAGAAACATGAAAAGATTTCTTGCAATAGTAATGGTATTGATTCTTGCTCTGTCTTTGGTTTCCTGCGGCGGCAATGCAATGACCATGGGTACCGGCGGTACTTCCGGTACTTATTATGGCTACGGCAGTGTGCTGGGCCAGTATATTAAGAACAACGCTGGCATTGATGTGACCGCTGTTGCTACCGAGGGCTCCAAGGCCAATATCCAGGGTATCGATGTAGGGAACTATCAGCTGGCTACTGTTCAGTCTGATGTTCTGGCGTATGCCTGGGAAGGCACCGGCACCTTTGCTGAAGACGGTAAGGTGGATTCTTTCCGCGTTGTTGCCGGTCTGTATGCCGAGGCGGTTCAGCTGCTGACCATGGATGCCGATATCAAGACCGTTGCCGATCTGAAGGGTAAGAACGTTTCCATCGGCGCTCCCAACTCCGGCGTCTATTTCAACGCTATCGACGTATTGGGTGCTGCCGGTCTCACTGAGCAGGATATCAACGCTCAGTATCAGTCCTTTGCCGATAGCGCAGACGCTTTGAAGGATGGTAAGATCGACGCTGCTTTCATCGTAGCCGGCGCTCCCACTCCCGCCATCACCGAGCTGTGCACCACCAATCCCGATGCCCATCTGCTGCCCATCGACGGTGCTCTGGCAGACGGCTTGATCAATAAAGAAGGCTCTTATTATACGGCTTATACCATCCCCGCCGGCACCTATAACGGGCAGACCGAGGATATTACCACCATCACCGTAAAGGCTACCCTGATTGTGGATGTCAATGCTGCCGAGGATGATGTTTATGCGCTGACCGCTGCCATCTTCGATAATGCGGCTGCCATCACTAAGGAGCATGCCAAGGGCGCAGAACTCTCCGTTGAGAACGCCACCGGCGGTATGGCCGCTCCTTTCCATGCAGGTGCTGCCAAGTACTTTGCTGAGAAGGGTGTAGAGGTTCCCGTCGAGTAATTCGCCATTGAGGAATACTCTTTTGGCTGCGGTGAGGTTTCACTGCAGCCATTCCATTTATAAATCATCAATTCTAAGGAGGTACTCATTTGGCTTTATTCAATTTGTTCAAGAAAAAGAAGAATCCTGCCGAACAAGAGCCCATGGACCTGGATTCTGTTATGAAAAAATTTGACCGGGAGTCCAATACCCGTGTCTGGGAGGGCAAGCCCAAGATCTTTGTAAACTGCGTGTTGGCTGTGTTCTCTCTGTTTTGTTTATATGTAACCTTGGTCGCTAACTGGCTGGATCAGATCCGTCTGACATCCTTTATGGCGTTCATCGTTTTCATCGGTTTTTTGGTGTTCCCTGCAAAAAAGGGAGTCCAGAAGACCAATCATATGCCCTGGTATGATATTTTGATCATGGTGGTTGGAACGGCTTCTTTCCTGTATTTCACGTTCAATGCTATGAATATCATCCAGCAGGGTGCGCGTTTAGAGGTCTACCAGATCGTCATCGGTATCATCGGAATCCTCACCTTAGTGGAGCTTTGCCGCCGCTGTGTGGGTTTGCCGATTTTGATCGTTGCCGGTGTCTTAGTGGTTTATGCTCTAACGGTGGGTCTCACCAATCCTCAGTTTTTCGGCAGACTGAATCTGCTGGTTTCTCAGCTGTTCTATTCTGTGGAGGGTATTTTCTCCACCCCCGTTAATGTCTGCTCGAAGTTTATTGTTGTCTTTATCATCTTCGGCGCCTTTCTGGAGCGCAGCGGTATTGCTGATTTCTTTATCCAGATCGCTAACGCTTTTGTGGGTGGTTTCTCCGGCGGTCCTGCTAAGGTCGCTGTTGTGGCAAGTGCCCTGGAGGGTATGGTTTCCGGTTCTTCGGTGGGTAATACCGTCGGTTCCGGCTCCGTTACCATCCCTCTGATGAAACGCACCGGCTATAAGCCTGAATTTGCCGCAGCTGCCGAGGCTTCTGCCTCTACCGGCGGTCAGATCATGCCCCCCATCATGGGTGCCGCCGCCTTTTTGATGGCAGCCAACTTAGGATTGCCCTATAGTGCGGTCATCGTCAGCGCCATCCTGCCTGCAGTGCTCTATTTTGCAGGTATCTTTATCTCCGTTCACTTAGAGGCAAAGAAAGAGGGGCTGCGCGGTCTTACCAAAGAGGAGCTTCCCAAGGTGAAGCCACTCTTGAAAAAGGTCTATTTGCTGATTCCCCTGTTGCTCCTGATCTACCTGGTCAGCAGTAATACCTTTACCATCCAGTATTCTGCCGCCATCTCTATTGTGGCAGTGATCCTGGTCAGCTTGTTCAATAAGGAGAACCGCATCACACCGAAGCGGATCTTTGAATCCCTTGCCGCCGGCGCTCAGGGTATGATCACCGTTGCGGTAGCTTGCGGTGTAGCCGGTATCGTTGCCGGTACCATCACGATGACCGGTCTTGCCAACCAGATCCTCACTGGCATTGTGGCTCTGGCAGGCAATCATCTGATCATTGCCCTGTTCCTTACCATGCTCTGCTGCATTGTTTTGGGTATGGGTGTGCCTACCACTGCAAATTATTGCATCATGGCCGCTACCTGCGCCCCGATCCTGGTGCGGATGGGTGTACCTGATCTGGCTGCCCATTTCTTTGTGTTCTATTTCGGCATTGTTGCCGATCTCACCCCGCCGGTGGCATTGGCTGCTTATGCAGGCGCTGCCATCGCACAGTCCAACCCCATGAAAACGGCGTTTACAGCCACTAAACTGGCGATCGGCGCCTTTATCGTTCCCTATGTCTTTGCGTTGAACCCCGCCATGCTGTTTATCGATACCACTGCTTGGGAGGTTGTGACCATCTGTATCACTTCCTTTGTTGGTATCTTCGCTGTTTCTGCGGCGTTGGAGGGGTATTTCCTGCGGCATATGACCTGGTATGAACGCATCATCAGCGTGGCCGGCGGTCTGCTGCTGATCTATCCCGGTATCGTGACCGATCTGATTGGTCTGGGGCTGGTCGCTGTTGTAGTGGGGATCCAACTGATCACCCGTAAGAGAAGTACCGTAAAAGCATGATCAAGGTCGTTTTATTGGATGTGGATAATACCTTGATGGACTTCCATGAGTGCGCCCGTCAGGCAATGTATCTCACTGCTGAGGAACTGGGCATTTCGTTTCCTGCCGATATTTTCGAAGTGTTTACCGAGATCAATAACGGCCTCTGGTTGGATATTGAAAAAGGTATTTTGACGGTGGATGAGTTACATCAGATCCGCTGGGGTAAGATCTTTGCCGCCGTCGGAATCGAACGAGACGGTGTGGAATTTGAGCAAGGTTTTTTAAAGAATCTGGCGCAAGGAAGCGCCACCGTGGAGGGCGCCAAGGAACTGTTGGAGTATCTGGCATCGAAATATACCTTGTGTGTTGCCAGCAACGCTCCCTATTCTCAGCAGACCAGCCGTTTGTTCAATGCCGGGCTTCTTGATTATTTTGAAAAACTTTTTATCTCAGAGACCATCGGCTTTTCCAAGCCGCAAAAGGAATTTTTTGATGCCTGCATGGAAGAATTGCCCGGTGTGGAAAAAGAGGAGATCATCATGATTGGCGATTCTCTGACCGCGGATATCGCCGGTGCCGCTGCCTACGGTATTAAGACCTGCTGGTTTAATTACGGAAAGGCTTCTGCCGAAAAAGCAGCGATGGCTGACTATATGGTCAATACTCTTTCCGAGATCCAAGCGATTTTATAATTTAAAAATCCCGAACCGTATGGTTCGGGATTTTCTTTATTTTTCGTAAAAATAAAGGGCGTAGCGATCGGCGGCCAGGGTCAGGGTGTATGCGGAGGTGCCGTCGTCATATTCGGTCAAATTGACCGAGGCCAGCGCCACCGTGTCGGGAACGGTTACATTGTAGATGGTTCCGGAAGGGCCGTCCATATATACTTCATAAGCAAAGGACCAGTTTTGATCAGTGGCAGGTGCTTCCAGTAAAATCGCGTTGTTTTTAATGTCACAGCCGAGTTCCAGTATCTGGGCATCGGGATAAAGGGCGGCATTTTTTTTGGAGCAGTAGACCACCGTACCGGTCTCATCCTGGATCATGGAGAATTCCCATTCATAGCTTTCAATGGCAAAGGGCTCTGCCGGGGTTTCTTCCTTGCATCCGCCTAAGCAGAGACAAAGAGTAAGTACTAAAAGTACAGAGATGAACTTCTTCATATTATTTACTTCCTTTTCTGATGTTCCCATCGGTATAATAGGCAATGTAACGCTCGTTTCCAACGCTTAGGAGGATCCCCGAAAGGTTCATCAGCTCCGCTGCTTTAATATCCTTTAAAGGATGGCGGAAAACGATCTCGTTATTGCAGCAGACGATGAGGGTGTCGTCTGCAATGCTGAAGGCTCCGCTCCGCCCGATGATCCGCTCCTGATAGGTGCCGGGATCCCGCTTGGCGATGGAGGAGAGGGTGCGCTTATCCAGCTTTTTTAAAAGGGTGAGATTTTCATCGCCCTCTTTTTTCTTTTTAAAGAATCCCATCAACCCAATTCTCCCGTTCCAAAGAATTCCGGACGGTGAAAATCGGGACATTCCGTCTCGATAGGACTCCAGCTGCCGAAATGCATGACGGGAGTCTTTTCTCCGCAAAGATAGGCATTGAAATCAAAGGTGTCTCCCTTCTTAGGGGTATAGTCCTTCCCATAAAGAGCGCTGATGGCCGCAAAGGGAATGGCATAGGAGGCTTCCCATCCCTTGCCGGGGAGGATGCGGGTCGCAACATTCATCTGCGGCTTTAAAGTCTCTACCACCGACTGGCGGTCATGGCGGCCGTTGCCCTTTCCGATGACCATGGCTGCTGCGGGGTTACATTCAATATTAAGATAATCTGCCTCTTTGCCGAAGGGGGCGAAGAAGAATTCCAGGCAGTTGTCTTCCCAGACCGGGCCGCCGTCCGCGGTGGTCAGGATGGTTAGCGCTTCTGTGATGGGCGCAAAGAGTTTTATATATAAGTACTTTTCATCATGGGAGAGATAAAGCTCCCCTTTTGGACAGTAGCCGGCGGTATCCCAGGCATAGTTGTCGATATAGCCTACCGGCTTGCACGGTAAGGCTCCGTAAGGTACGGTCAATGTTTTCATTTTACTTCACCTCTTTTTTATTATACTTGAAAAATGTTCAGTTTGCAAGAGTCCAACCCTTGCTTTGTTTGAGAAGTAGTGCTATAATTGATATGAAAATAATCAAAGGAGAATAACGATGCCCGAATTAGGCGGATTACATGAAATTCCCGATGTAAAAGCATTGATCCTCTACCTGTTGAAGGAGGCCAACTGCGTGCTGAAGGACAGCCAGTTGACCGATGTTTTGATGGCAGACGGATTGGTGGAATATTTCGATTATGCTCAGGCGGCCGAGCAGTTGCTGATGGATGGCATGATGGATATTGCCTCTCTGGAGGAGATGAGCAGCTACCGTATCACCAAAAAGGGGTTGGAGGTGGAACTGGAATATGAGCGCCGCCTGCCCCATAATGTGAAGAGCACTACTTTGGCTGCGTTGAAAGCCAATCTAAGGCAAAAGCAGGAGGATGACCAGATTTTTACGGAGATCGAACCCTCCGAAAGCGGCTTTTCTGTTACCTGCACCATCCGTGAGGGCGGTGAGACGATGCTCTCCTATCAGTTACTGGTTCCGGATCGAAAGGATGCCTATTATGTGGCAGAGCGGTTCAAAGAAAATTCCGCCGGCTATTATCAAAAGATCATGGAGATCGTATTGGATGAGGAACTGTTCCGAAAAAGTACGGAGGAATGATAAAAACCACCTGCAAGGGTTGCCCTTGCAGGTGGTTTTTCTATTGCAGTATGGGCTGTAATTGCTCGCTTTTGAGGGCGGCTTCCACTGTCGGTAAAAGCAGATCGAAATGCGCTACGCAGGAGCGGGGCTTTTCCTGGGCATTATCCTGCCCGTAAGGCACAAAATAGTAGTTCCGCATGGCTTGCAGTACGCCGATGTTCTTGGCCGCACCCGAAAGGGCATCGTTGGTGGAAAGGGCAAGGATCACCGGCCGTTCATTCCGCAGCGTGGATTTTGCTGCCATGGTCACCGCTGTATCCGCTACTCCTAAAGCCAACTTTGCTAAGGTGTTGGCGGTGCAGGGAGCGATCAGAAGAGCCTCAATGATTTTCTTGGGGCCGATGGGTTCCACCTCCGGAATGGTGTGCCAGATCTCCCGGCCGCATAATTCCGTGAGCCGCCGACGAAAATCAGCAGCAGTGCCGAATCGGGTGTCACTCTCATAACTGGTGGGTGACATAATGGGATAAAGCTCATAGACTTCCGTTAAAGGTGCGAGAGCCTTCAGCACCGTATCAAAGGTGCAGAAGGATCCGGTCAGGGCGATACCGATGGGGGTTTTACTCAATGGGATCCATCTCCTTTAAAATGTAGTCACCGATGATCTTTGCGGCTGTTTCAGGGGCATATTTTCCGGGCAGTCCCTGAGCGTTTAGAACACCCAGTCCCAGACTTACGGCCAGAGTAGGATCAAATCCGCCGGGCGCTGAGGCCAGCTCCATCAGCAAGGCGCCGCCCGGCAGTCTTTTCAGCCGCTCTTCATCTAAAACGGTGTTCGGTACGGTGTTGAAGATCAGCCGAAACCGGGAGAGAGGAAGATCCTCATAATATCGTCCCTCGGCTCCGTAAGTCCGGCAAAGTGCCAGTGATTGCGCTCGCCTTGCCGCCACCGTTACCTTGGCACCCAAAGCGATCAGCCGGAGGGTTAAAAGCTGCCCGATCCTTCCTGCTCCCAGCACCAAAACCGGTTCCCCTGCTAAGGTAAAGGACGTATTGGCAATGGCGAGGGCAAGGGCACCTTCCACCGTGGGCACCACATTGGCCACCGTTACCTCCTCGGCGGCAAAATAATCGGTGCCGCGAAAGCCTCGGGGCAGCATCCCGCCGAAGATCTGCCCGCTTGGATAGCGGTCTTTGATCTCCTCTAAGGGAATCCTTTTTTTGGAAAGGGGAGTGTTGAGCCAATCTCCATCCCGGCTGACGGGCAGCGGCAGGATCAGGACATCCGCCTCCCAATCGGGGATGTTCTCTTCCCCCAGATAGGAGGAAGTAACTTCGAATCCTTTTTCGGCTATGTATTGTGTTAAATGCCGTTGACGTACATCGCCGCCTAATATATGAAATCGCAACGTGATCACCTCTGTTTTATGGTATGCGGAAATAAAAAAACCGGTGCTACCGCACCGGTCTATTCTTTTTTGCGAAAATGCTGCCGCAACACCCAATTGACATAGCGGGAAAGGGTTCGTTCTTCTTTTGCGGCGTGTTCTTTTGCCTGCTGCAAAATATCCGGATCAAATGATAGGCTGATGCTGACCTTTCGCTCTTTCATAAAGTCCTCCTTATTCATATTAACATAGTCTAATGATACACCTGATAGATGTATTTGTCAATACACTTTTTAGATGTATGATATACTCATTACATAAAGGAGGAATATATATGAATTATCGGATCAAAGATATTCGTGAGGATCACGACCTTCGGCAAAAGGACATGGCAGAGATCATGAAAACGACCCAACAGCACTACAGTAAAATCGAGTTGGGAAAAGCAGATCTGGACGGTCAAAAAATCGTTCTTTTGGCAAAGCATTTTCAAGTGTCTGCAGATTATATTCTTGGTTTAGTGAATGAACCAAAACGATTAAAATAATTAAACTACCAGTTTATGCTTCTTTCGCGGCGTGTTCTTTTGCCTGCTGTAAAATATCCGGATCAAATGATAGGCTGACACTGATTTTTTGTGCTTTCATATTGATCTCCTTCAGGAATAGATAACACTATTATATAAATTAAATTTATATTTGTCAAGATAAATTAAATTTATATAGTAAAATATTTTTGAGGTGAGAAGAATGTACAGAATAAGAGATTTAAGAGAAGATCAGGATCGGCAGCAAAAAGAACTGGCTGCTTTATTGAATATCACGCAAGCCCAATACAGCAATCTTGAAAACCAAAAATCGGATATCACCGGTGAAAAGCTTATTGCGCTTTGTAAATTATATAATGTATCGGCAGACTATATCCTTGGTTTGATCGATCATCCCAGACCGCTGAAATAAGAAAAAGGGAAGAAAACCAATTTGGTTTTCTTCCCTTGCTTTTTAAACGATTTTAATATATTCGATCACCTGTTTTTCCACAGGCATATCCATCATATTGGTTTGAACCGCTGCAATCTTGTCTACTTCCTCAATGCCCTCAACGACCTTACCGAAGGCGGCATAGTTGCCGTCTAAGAAAAAGCCGTCGGCATGCATAATGAAGAACTGACTGCTGGCGGAATTGGGATCCTGAGCCCGCGCCATAGAGATCACGCCTCGTTCGTGGCGGATGGGGTTGTTGAAGCCGTTGGCGGCAAATTCGCCGGGGATGTTTTTGTCGCTGCCGCCCATTCCGTTGCCCAAGGGGTCGCCGCCCTGGATCATAAAGCCGCTGATGACCCGATGGAAGGTCAGCCCGTCATAAAAGCCTTCCTTGACCAGCTTTTCAAAATTGGCTACCGTTTTTGGGGCCTTGTCGGGATACAATTCTAATTTGATGGTTCCGCTGTCTTTGATTTTAATCTCGATCATTGTTTTATCTCCTTATATAAATAAACTCATAATGAATGTCAAAAGGCAAAGGATGCAGAATACGATCGTTCCTGCGTTGATCCAAGCCAATTTAAACTGAGTACCGATGGTCAGGTATCGCTCGCCGATGCCGGAAAGGGTGAGAGCTTTGCGCTTGCGGATCAGAAAGATAAGGCCGCAGCCGGCTAGGATATAGGTGGCCATGGAATAGATTCCGGCGACGCCCACCCATGGATTGATCGAGGTGGCCATTGCCGCCTCCTCCGAGGTGACCTCTGCCAGAAAGGAAGCAATGGTGGTGCCGGTAAAGTTGATGATCATATGCATAATGACGGTATAACGGAGCTTTCCGGTTTTTATATATACATAACTAAAAAGCAGTCCCAGCATGGTGGAATAAAAGAACTGATAGAAGTTGCCGTGGATCAGGCCAAAGAAAAGACTGCCGGTCACCACTGCCAGCGTTTCACTGTAGGGGAGCAGACGATCTATCATCAACTTGCGAAACATCAGCTCTTCTATGATAGGAGCGATCAATACCATGGTGACAAAAGATATCAGCGGGGAATAACGATCCATGTAATTTTTTACCGCATTGGAGATCTCGGAACCTCTCAGGCTTTCAAAGAATTCCATCAGTACAATAGAAATCATGTTACCGGCCAGCATTAAGAAAAAAGCAACTCCTAAAAAGGCCAGCCAGCCTTCTTTGCTCAGTTTTTTGCTCTCCGGTCTTTTTTGGGGCATCCTTGCTAAAAAGAGGAAGAAAAAAGGGAAGCCGATGCCGTAGGAAGGAACGATCAGCAGGATCCAGTTGAAAGCCTCGGTTTGGGCAAAGGTGGGAAAGAGCCATTCGCTTACCACCGTCAACGCTGCTTGCACACAGGAGGTCAATATCAGATAGGCGATCAGCGCAAAGCCAATGCGGGCCAGATTGTTTCGTTGTTCATTTTTATAATAGGGATTGCGCTCCGGCGGCAGAGAGCCGAAGGGCGCTAGGGTCTCATAGGACATGAAAACGCCTCCATTATGAAGATATACTCATCTTATCATATTTTTTTCTCTTTTTCAATGTAACTGCCGTGAATTTACAATTCGTTAATTCTTTTAGGGTTGACAAATCATGGGAAAAGAGTTAAACTAAATTAGCACTCTCGAATGATGAGTGCTAAAAAACAAAAAAGAAGGTTTTATTGTGGCAAAAAAGCAATTCAAAGCAGAATCCAAGCGCCTCTTGGATCTGATGATCAATTCCATCTATACTCAAAAAGAGATCTTTTTAAGAGAACTGATCTCAAACGCTTCCGATGCCTCAGATAAGAGCTATTATAACGCCCTTTTGGCCGGCAAGACCCCCGATCGGGAACGGTATCAGATCCGTCTGGATGTGGATAAGGTCAAGCGTACGCTCACCATTACCGACAACGGTATCGGTATGAATAAAGAGGATCTGGAAAAGAATTTGGGTACCATCGCCGAAAGCGGCTCCTTTAGATTCAAAGCCGAATCGGAGGAAAAAGACGGCGTGGATATCATCGGCCAGTTCGGTGTTGGTTTCTATTCTGCCTTTATGGTTGCCGATGAGGTGGCTGTCACCTCTAAAAAGGAAGGGGAGGACACCGCCTGGAACTGGGTCTCCAAGGGCAGCGACGGTTATACGGTGACGGAAGCCGAAAAGGCATCCACCGGTACGGAAATCGTTCTTCATATTAAAGAGAATACCGAAACGGAGAATTATGATGAGTTCTTAGAGCAGTACCGCCTGACGGATCTGGTTAAAAAATATTCCGATTTCATCAAATACCCCATTGTAATGGAACTGACCAAGTCCCGCAAGAAAGAGGATAGCGACGAATACGAGCAGTACACTGAAACCGAGACCCTCAACAGTCGGATTCCCTTATGGAAGAAATCCAAAAAGGAGCTGACCGAGGAGGATTATAAAGGTTTTTACCATGCCCAACGCTACGGCTTTGATGAACCGGTCAAGACCATCCATACCAGCGTAGAGGGTAATCTCACCTATACCGCGTTGTTGTTTCTGCCCGGCACGGCACCCTATGATTTCTATACCAAGGAATTCAAAAAAGGTCTGGCGCTCTATTCCAACGGCGTTATGATCATGGAAAAATGCGCTGACCTCTTGCCCGATTACTTTGGGTTTGTCCAGGGTTTGGTGGATTCCGCTGATCTTTCTTTGAATATTTCCCGGGAAATGCTGCAGCAGGATCACCAACTTAAAGCCATCTCCAAAAACCTTACCAAGACCATCCAGAAGGAGCTCGCCGCTCTATGCAGCAAGGATCGGGCCGCTTATGCCAAATTCTTTGATGCCTTTGGCCGTACCCTGAAATACGGGTTATACAGCGATTGGGGCATGCATAAGGATGTATTGCAGGATCTTATAATGTTCCGCTCCTCTAAAGAGGAGGATTATACCACTCTCAAGGAATATCTGGAGCGGATGCCTGAGGAGCAGAAATATATTTACTACGGCACCGGTGAAACCAAGGAAAAGATCCGCCTGATGCCCGCCGCTGAGGGCGTGCTGGCCAAGGGCTATGAGCTGCTGTATTTCACCGAGGATGTGGATGAGTTCGCCGTTAAGATGCTGGGCACTTACGGCGAAAAGGAATTCAAAAATATTACCGATGCAGACCTCGGTATCGAAAACGACACCGAGATCGAGGAAAAATATCCGGAGCTGATGGGCAAACTGAAGGATGCCCTGGTCGGCAAGGTGGCCGATGTAAAAACCTCCTCCCGGCTGGTCAGCCACCCCGCCTGCCTTTCCACCCGCGGTGCTATCTCCATTGAGATGGAGAAGGTACTCTCTGCCGGCCCCGACGGAGAAATGGCCAAGGCTGAAAAGGTTCTGGAGATCAATCCCAACCATGTGCTGTTTGCTCAATTAGAGTCTGCCGATGAAGAACGTTTAAACCTTTTAGCAAATGTTCTGCTGGATCAGGCTTTGCTGATCGAAGGTCTGCCTTTGGAAAATCCCGTAGAGTATGCCAACAACATCTGGAAGCTACTGGAAAAATAAGCCGTTCAGCCGCCTGGGAAAGGCGGCTGAAATATTTTTTAGAATTTTTCTAAAAATCTATTGACAAATTTTTTGCATTTGTTATAATGATGATAGAATAATTCTAAAAAGGAGGCGGCCTATGACGAAACAACGTGCCTTGGTTCTAAAGATCATTCGGGAATCCAAGGAGCATCTTACGGCAGATCAGATCTACCGGAAGGCGAAAGCTGAGATGCCCGGTATCGTGCTGGCAACGGTCTATAACAGCCTGATCTGGCTGGCAGAGCAGGGCGAGATCAAGAAGATCGTCTTTTTTGATCATAAGGATCATTACGATAAGACCCAGAATCCCCATGTTCATCTGCTTTGCGCGAATTGCGGTAAGATCATCGACCACCCCTCGGAAGGGTTAAAAGAGGAAATGGAGCGGCGAGTGGGATTCCCGATCTCAGATTATGAAGTGACTCTCCATTACCTGTGTTCGAACTGTGCTGAATAATTTATTACTTATAAAAAGGAGAAAACAACTATGGAACTCAAAGGAAGCAAAACTGAACAAAATCTGATGACTGCATTTGCCGGCGAAAGTCAGGCGCGCAACAAGTACACCTATTTCGCATCGGTGGCCAAGAAGGAAGGCTATGAGCAGATCGCTGCGATCTTCCAGAAGACTGCTGATAATGAGAAGGAGCATGCCAAAATGTGGTTCAAGGCTCTGGGCGAGCTGGGGGATACCGCTGCCAACCTGCTGGCAGCTGCCGAGGGCGAGAATTATGAGTGGACCGATATGTATGACACCTTTGCAAAGGAAGCGGAGGAAGAAGGTTTTACCAAGTTGGCTTATCAATTCCGCGCCGTTGCCGCCATCGAGAAGGCTCATGAGGAGCGTTACCGTGCTCTGCTCAGCAATGTAGAGATGCAGAAGGTCTTTGAGAAGGCCGAGGAGACCATGTGGGAATGCCGCAACTGCGGTCACTTGGTCATGGGCAAGAAGGCTCCCGAGGTTTGCCCTGTTTGCGCACATCCCAAGAGCTACTTCGAGGTAAGAAAAGAGAACTATTAATCAAAATAAAAACCGCCCCTCTTTTGAGGGGCGGTTTTCTCATGTACTTTTATACTTTCTTTTTGTTCAGCATTTTGATCACAAACAGAGTGCCTACGGTCAGTACCGCGGAGAATGCTAATACAATGTAAACATTCTGCACAAAGCCGGCCAAGAGATAACCGGCCAGAGAAATTCCGGCCACGGTCATGGCGTAAGGCAGCTGGGTGGATACATGGTTAATATGGTCGCAGCGTGCGCCGGCAGAGGACATGATGGTGGTGTCGGAAATGGGGGAGCAATGGTCTCCGCAGACAGAGCCGGCCAGACATGCGGACATACAGATAATGCCCATCTCGGTTTCAACACCGAAGGCAGTCAGTACAATGGGAATCAGGATTCCGAAGGTACCCCAAGAGGTGCCGGTGGCAAAGGAAATGCCGCAGGCGCAAAGGAAGATGATGGCGGGCAGGAAGTGGTTGAGCATGCCTGCATTGGATAATGCATTGTCTACAAATACATCGGAACCCAAAAGACCGGTCATGTTCTTCAAAGAGGTCGCCATGGTCAGGATCAAAATGGCGGGTACCATAGCGATAAAGCCCTTGGGCACGCATTCCATGGCTTCCTTAAAGGTAAGAAGTCGGCGGGCGATGAAATAGATCATTACTGCTACCAAAGCGATCAAGCCGCCCCAAGGCAGACCGACGGTCGCATCGGTGTTGGAGAACGCGTCGATGAAGTTCATGCCGGCTTCGGTCTTACCCACATAGTAGAGCGCGTAAACGCAGATGCCGATCAGTGCCAGGATGGGCAGGATCAGGTCAATGACCTTTGCCTTGCCGGTACTGGGCTCATCCTCATCGTTGGCAGCGATCTCACCGCCGGTGAAGAGATCGCCCTTCTCGGCGTTCATCTCATGGAGTCTCATGGGGCCGTAATCGAATTTCATCAGGGTGATGGCGATGATAAATACAAAGGTCATCAGAGAATACAGGTTATAGGGGATGGCCTGGCAGAAGAGGGCAATGCCTCCCTGACCTTCGCCGGCATAGGAAGCCACAGCGGCTGCCCAGGAAGAGATAGGTGCGATCATGCTGACCGGGGCTGCAGTGGCGTCGATCAAATAGGCCAACTTAGAGCGGGATATTTTTGCCTGATCGGTCACCGGCCGCATAACTGCACCGACCGTCAGACAGTTAAAATAGTCATCAATAAAGATCAGCACACCGAAGGCGAAGGTGGCAAGAGATGCTCCTACCTTGGATTTTACATGCTTCGCAGCCCATTCGCCGAAGGCCTTGGACCCCCCTGCCTTATTGAGGAGTGCTACGATCACACCTAGCAGTACCAGAAAGATGAAGATGCCGGCCGTGCCGGATACAGCGGGAATCAGGCCTTCATTGATAAGAGCATCCACCGTTTTGATGGGGGTGAACTGCGTGTAGAGCAGACCGCCTGCCAGAATACCCACAAACAATGAGGAATAAACTTCTTTCGTGATGAGGGCCAGACCGATGGCGATCACCGGGGGATAGAGCGACCAGAGGGTCGCATTGGGCGCTGTGATGTCACCGGTGAATGCACAAAGGAAACCAAAGGCAACCACAAACAGCACGATCAGCAGCTTGGGTAAAACTTTTTTCATGTTCATATAAGTTCCTCCTATTAAAAAATCGCACCGATGGGTGCGATTATCAAAACAAAGGTTCGATAGCACTCCATGCAATGCATGACAGTCCGACGCATCTTCTGCGGCGGCCCAGCAGAAGCCCTTCTTGGGTGAAGAGCAACCGCTTCGGCAGCAGTCCCTTTCGCCGAACCTAAAACCCAAAATCGGTTCGGTTACTGATGAATGCCGCGCCTCCATCGGTTTAACAAGAGAATAGTATCATTAAATAAGAAACTTGTCAACTAAAATCTATTTAACGGTACTCTGGAAAGAAACCGCCTTGCCTAAAATACGGATGCGGTTTAATTCTTCCTTATTATAAACAAGAGGCGGGTAAAGAGGATTTTCCGCATGAAGCGATAATGTTCCCTCATTGGGGTAATAATAGACCCGTTTGAGGGTGGCGGTATCCTCAATGAGCACCGCGGCGATCTCGCCGTTGGCCACCGTGTCCTGCTTGCGGATGAATACCAGATCACCGTCCAGAATACGGGCACCTACCATACTGTCCCCTTTGGCCCGCAGGCAAAAGTCTGCCTCCAGGCGGGCATCCGCTTCTATATATTCGCCGGCTTCTTCATTGGCAAATATCGGCTGACCGCAGGCGATCTCGCCCAGGATGGGCAGGGTGCAGGAAGGACGGTCGGCATTCTTCAGCCACTCCTCCTTGGTGCGATGGTACGATTTTCCTAAAAGGTAATCCGTATCGACCCCAAAATGATCCGCCAGGGCGTTAACCGTTTCAAAACCCGGTTCCCGCTCCCCTCGCTCATACATATTCACGCTGCTTTTGGAAATTCTCAACTGCTCAGCTAAAGATGCCTGGGAAATTCCTCGCTCCGCCCGCAGAGTACGCAGCCGTTCGGAAAACAAACTCATAAGAACACCTCCATTCTTACTTAGATTATACACACATAGTGCACTTTCGTCAAGGATTTTTCAAATCCGTCTTGACAGTTGTACACGGATCGTGTATAATGAGCACAAATGGTGCTCGACATAGAAGGTCTGCCCCGATCGGTTGTTCCGCTCCCGAAGAAAACAAAATTGTGTGCCCCGAAAAAATTTTGTTCTCAGACAGAAACCGACAACTTCTTCGTAATTAATTTGGTATCATTTGGTAAAGCGCGTTGATTCAACTCGAATTATGGTTGAGGAATACGTGCACTAAAGGGGCGAAATTGGCATCGGTATTGCTTCTGACCGGTACCGCAGATCCCCTCGATGAGGAGGAATAAAATGAATGCAGAAAGAGAGTTTTGAAAAAATGACATTGGTATTACTGCAGACCGATGAAGAGGCAGCCCGCGTCAATCGGGATCGGTTTACAGAGTTGGGAATGGACGTGCTGGGTGTATGCGGCAGCGGGCCGGAGGCAGTAAAGGTGATCACCGAGCTGCAGCCGGATGTAGTGCTGATGGATAGCTTCCTACCCGGCAGAAGCAGCGATGAGATCATCAAGTGCTTAAAGGAGATCGGCTATCGGAAAAACACCGTTTTGGCGGTATTATCCTCGGTGCCCAATGACCGTCTGGCACAGCATGTGATGGATGCCGGCGGTGATCTTTTCCTTTTGGCACCGCTGGATTATCAGTTTGTAAAAGACCGCTTTCGGGCGATCTTAGATCAAAAACGCTCCGGACAGGAGGAACCGGATTCCGCCCGCTTTGAGTTGGAACGGTATGTGGCCGATCTGATGCATGAGGTCGGGGTTCCCGCCCATATCCGTGGCTACGACTACATAAGGGACAGCATCCTGCTCTCCCTGGAGAACCGCAATATGCTCAAAGCCATTACCAAGGAGCTGTATCCCACCATTGCAAAAAATAACCGTACCACGGCATCCCGGGTAGAGCGCGCCATCCGCCAAGCCATTGAGGTCGCTTGGAGCCGTGGAGATATCGATACCCTCAATTCCATCTTCGGCTTTACGGTCAAAAGCTCCAAAGGCAAGCCGACCAACGGAGAATTCATCTCCATGTTAACCGAGCGGGTACGCTTAGACCGGCGCTTAGTTTGCTGAGCGGAATGTAGAAAAACGAAAGTTCCCGGAAGGATCCGGGAACTTTTTTATCCTTTTTTGAAAAAACACTTGCAATATTTTAGGATGTGTGCTAAAATTAGCATAGATGCTAATTAGGACGTTTCCTAAAAAGATTGAAAATCGGAGGGAATTCATGTCACGAAGACGGGTAAATACTACGAAAATCGAGATCATCCAGGTGGCGATGAAAAAGTTCCTGGAGAATGGATTTTCCAATACAACCGCCAAGTCCATTTGTGAGGAGTTGGATATCAGTACCGGGAATCTTACCTTTTATTTTCCGACCAAGGAGCATATGCTGGCGGTGCTGGTGGAGATGCTTGGTGAGTTCCAATGGAAGATGATGGAGCAGTTGACCGATGAGGGCAACAGTTCCTTGCTGGCACTTTGTTTGGAACTGCCCACGATCGCAGCCATCTGCGAGGAAAATGAGATCGCAAAAGATTTTTATATTTCAGCCTACTCCCATCCGATGACGCTGGATATCATCCGCCGTTCCGATGAGGAAAAGGCGAAAGCGGTGTTCGGTGAATACTGCGCCGGCTGGACCAATCAAAATTTTGCGGAAGCGGAGGTGTTGGTCTCCGGCATTGAATATGCCACCCTGATGACCACATCGGATGTTGCTCCCCTGGATGTTCGGGTCGCGGGCGCGCTCAACAGTATTATGATGATCTATAATGTGCCCGAAGAAATCCGCAGCATGAAGGTGGATAAGATCCTGGCGATGGACTACCGCTCCATCGGGCGAAGGATCTTGGAAGATTTTAAAGAATATGTGGAAGAAGTCAACGAGCAGGCGCTGGATGATCTGATTGAAAAACGATCAAAGAACGCCAATGAAAAACAGACCGAATGATCGGTTTGAATCGAGCAAACGCCAGAGGGATATCCCTCTTTTGGTACTATACTGTTGTATAGTACCAAAGAACCTTTGTTAACGGTCCATGAAAGGGAAAAGAATATGAAAAAGAAAGTGAATGTAACGAAGAGAATCCTGGCAGCCTTTTTGGCAGCGTGCATTTTGGTGATGAGCGTTCCTTTTGCCGCGTTGTCTGAGGAAGTGCCTCTCAATTACACCTCAGTCACCGATCCCGCAACAGTCAACGATTGGAAACTGTTTTTCGGATCCGAGGCTGAGACCATTGATACCACCAGCGCCGGTATGGTCTGGACGGATAAATCGGTCTTTTCGTCGGTCGCCGATCTAACTGCTGCCACCGATGAGAATGAAAACGATCAGGCGCTCGCCGATCTGGCAGAGCTGGAGGAGGAAAGCTTTTTAGTGGCGCTCTCCGCCATCGCCTCCAGCAAGAGCGTGGAGGGGTATTCCACCCTGCCCACCGATACGGTTCTGGTCCTGGATCTTTCTGCGAGCATGGAGACCAACCAGGCAGTAAGTGCAACGGTCCAGGCGGCCAATGCGGCTCTGGATAAGCTTTTAAATCTCAATGCCAATAACCGGGTGGGTGTCATCGCCTATAGCGGCAGCAACAGCACCGGGACTGCTTCCACCGTCGGCACCGCCGAGGTGATCCTGCCGTTGGGTCGCTATACCCCCGGTGTGAACAATACCTATCTGGTCTCCTCCTGGAGAAGCGGCAGTGATTGGCGTACCGGCGTGAAGGTGAATTCCGGCGTGACCGGCACGGTTGCCGATGACATTGAAAGCACCTTCAGCGAGAGTAACAGCAAGCGCGCTGAGGGCGGCACCTATATTCAGAACGGTCTGTATCAGGCCTGGGAGCAGTTTGAGGCCGTTGCCGAGACCACCCTTGCCGAGGGTATACAGGCAGGTGTGGAGCGGGTTCCTGTAATGGTCCTGCTTTCCGACGGTGCTCCCACCACCGCCACCACCAGCTATACCGAGGTGGATACCGCAAACAGCGGTAACGGTTCTTCTACTTATGCCACCCCCGGTATCGCCTTTATGACCCAGCTGACCGCATCCTGGGTCCGCGATAAGATGGAAGAAAAATACGGAACCGATCCGCTTTTCTATACTCTGGGTCTGAAGGTAGATGACAGCGATGCCGCCCGGAGCGTATTGGATCCCTCAAGCAATACTGCCACTGATGCCATGTGGAACGAATATATTGCCCTTGCCGATGAAACCGATAAGACCATGAGCGTTACCATTCGCGATGGATATTGGACGCAGGGCGGCGGTCCCAACTATGGCGGACCGGGCGGCGGACCCGATGATGACGAGCCGGAATGGGTCGACCCTGAGACCAAGACCATCACCTATACCGATGCGGTATTGAGCGACGGTTGGGCAGAGAACTATGTGACCGAATATTTCCCCGCCTCCAATGCCGCCGGACTGATCCAAGCCTTTGAGGATATTGTGCAGCAGATCGTGATCCAGTCGCTCTATTATCCCACTCAGGTGGAGACCGGCAACAGCATCAATGAAGACGGTTTCCTGGAGTTTGAAGACTATATCGGCGAAAATATGGAAGTCAAGGATGTGAAGGGCATCCAGCTGGGCGAAAAGCTCTATACCGGCCGTACCCTTGCCAAAATGATCTATGAAGGCGGCATGGGAACGGTTGAGAAGCCTACCGATGTCGGTAATAACCTGGTGTGGTCGGTGCAGGCGCGTCTGGGGATCGATTCGGTTCAGGAAGCCCGTGAGCTGCTGGGACTTGCCTATGCCAACGGTCAGTTGTACTACAACCCCGAGACCGGCGAGTATAACAACTATATCGGCTGGTATGCCGACGGAAACGGAAAGTATATCGGTTTCTGGGACGGTAAAGATGATTCCCCCGCCGCTGTTCCCGCCGCATTGGCTGATACCGCGGTCTATGCCATTAAGTCCTATGGCTATTATGATGCCATCGGCGATGACGACACGCACCGTAAGACGGATATGATGTACGCCACCATTCAGGTGCGTACCACCCTGAAGGAGACCGCCGCCGGCAAGATCGATGCCAGCAAGGTGGGGGATACCCGCGTCATCGGGCGCCTGCCTGCTTCGCTGATCCCCCTGGTGGAGTATGATATTGATCTGAAAGAGCTGGATCCCATGGATCCCGCTACCTTGACCATCACCGGTGCCACTGCCCCCAGCCGCCTGATCTATGAGGTGGGTCTGGACGATGCCATCGATCTGTTGGATATTGAGAATACGGCTCCGGATGAGTTGCAGACTGAAAACGGAAAGTATGTTTTCTATACCAACCAGTGGCAGTATAACCAAGCTGAGAATGCGTACTATGATTATCAGTACAGCACCGATAAGAATACCATCTCTTTCTTTGAGCCTTCCTTGGAGAATGAACGGTATTATTACACCGCAGACACCCCGATCTATACCGATACGGCAGGCACTCTTTATACCGGTGCCACCGCCCCGGTCTATGATGAGAATAACCCCCTCTATCACCGTTTCTTAGTTTATAGCGGAAGCGGCAGCAATGTAACTGCAACCTGGCATTATGAGCAGGTCTCCGAGCATGTGATGGAGCATGCGGGCGATATGGAGCGGCTGGCAGACGGCAGTTGGATCGTTACCCGCGGTACTATCTATCATTACTACGGCGACTATGTGATGGAGAAAACGGAAAACAGGACCAATACCCTGCCCGATTCCGACCGTCCCTTCGTTCATGATCCCAGCGCCGGTGTCAATGTTACCAAGGGCGTCTACCATGTGGACTCCTATCTTGGCAACAACGGTAAATTGCTGGTAGATCCCTATGAGGGCATCAAGATCACCAAGACCGCCGATTCTACCATTGAGGATCGCACTCTGGACTATACCTTTGAGATCACTGCAAGCGATGCCGCTTTTGCAGAGACCCTGGTCCTCATCAAAGAGGATGCGGCAGGTCAGCGCAGCGTCGGTGCCCTTGCCTTTACCGCCGGCAAAGCGACCCTCACCCTCAAGAGCGGCGAGATTGCTTATGTGACCGGCAATGCCATGATCGGCAAGACTTTTACGGTTGCCGAGGTCATTCCTTCCGACGCCGATTATGAAGTGTACAGCGTCAACGGCGATACCGCCGCCATCACTGCTACCGTTGCGGTGACCTCAGGCGTTATCAATTCCGCCGATTTTGTGAACACCAAGCCGCAAGACGGAGATATCGTGATCAGCAAGACGGTGGTCAGTGATCATAACAGCCATCTGACCAAGGAATTTGAATTCACCGTGACCCATACCGGCACCGAGAATATCACCGCCACCCGTTCCGACGGGCAGATCTATACCCTGCTGGCAGGTCAGAATAATACCGTTACCCTGACCCATGGGCAGGTGCTGCATATTGCCGATTTGCCTGCAGGCGTGACGGTAACGGCAACCGAAGCGGACTATACCGCCGTAGGCTTTACCGCCAACGCCCAAACCGGCTATGCCACCGCGGCAATCGGGGAGACCCGT
Source organism: Clostridia bacterium (assembly GCA_017482195.1). Lineage (GTDB taxonomy): Bacteria > Bacillota > Clostridia > Oscillospirales > QAKW01 > QAKW01. Next base: position 14,022 of record JAFUNM010000046.1, on the reverse strand, counting down.
TACATTCGCTTTACCAATACCTATGACGCCAAGGATACCGTACCTCCTACCAATGTGAAGATCCAAGGCATCAAGAATTTGGTGGGCACCGCCGCAGACAGCACGGCCCGTACTTTCGAATTTAAACTGCAAAAGCTGGATAAACCACCAATACCTATGTGGATCTTGGCGTTGCTAACGCTGCCGTTACCTATACCAATGAGTTGGGGCAGAAGACCTTCGCTTTTGATGTAAGCGCGTTGCAGAATGAGATCTTTACCGAGGCGGGCGCCTACTCCTACCGCGTGGTGGAGATCGTGAATGACTCCTATGTGGCAAACGGTTATGTCTACGATGCCACCCCCGCTTACTTTGATGTCATCGTCAGCGACAATGAGCAGGGTCAGCTTTATATCAGCAATGTGGCGGCGGGCACCGATGCCACGGTGGCAACCGCCACCGTCGGCGATGTTACCGAGTGGACGGTAAACGCCTCTTTTGAGAACCGCTATGAGGTAAACGGTGCAGCCGAAGCGGTCATCAATATCAAGAAGACCGTGACCGGAAATAAGGGCGCTTTGATTCCGCCCTCCGGCTTCGAATTTACCCTCTATCATGCCGATGGGCAATGGACCAAGGGTGAGGAGGCAGGAAACGCTCCCGCCACCAGCACTGCCGGTACTACCGATATTGCGTTGCTCTTCAATGATGCAACCCAGGTGGGCACCAAGTATTATGTACTGGAGGAGAAGGTTCCCGCGTCTGCCGATTCCCGCATTGATTACAGCGAGGAAGCCTATGGCATTAAAGTAGATGTAGGTACCGAGAGCGGGAACTATACCATTACCGTTACCGTCTATAAGCTGGAAAACGGAACCGCTACTTTCATCAATACCTATACCGGCTCCGCCGGTACCGTAACGGTAGCGGAGATCCCCGACGGTGTGATCACCTTTGAGAATACCTTTACCCCCGAAGCGGCAGTGGCTCCCGCCATTACCGCCACCAAGAACCTGACCGGCAAGAAGCTGACCGCGGATCTCTTTGAATTTGAACTCTATGAGATCACTCCTCAGGGTGAGGTCTGGAAAGAGACGGTGGGCAATAAAGCTCCCGCCAATGCCGATGATCCCACCGCGGCAGTGGAGTTTACCGCGCTGACCTTTGAACAGGCGGGAACCTATCAGTATGTGGTGCGGGAGAAACTCCCCGCCGGTATTGATGCAAACAATAAGCATCTGGGTACCACCTATGATACCAGAAAATATACCGTGACCGTAACCGTGACCGGCGATAATACCACCGGCACCCTCACCGCCTCCTGGGTCAGCGCCCTGGACGGCTATGTGACCGATATCGTATTCGATAACCTTTATACGGTGGATCCGGTGACCGATGTGGTGATCGGCGGCACAAAGCATCTAACCGGCGGCATCCGTAAGCTGCAGGCAAATGCCTTCTATTTCGAGTTGCTGCAAAACGATCAGGTGATCGGGAACGTGGGCAACGGTGTTCCTACCGATGATGCCAATGCGGCATTTGCCTTTGAGCCGCTGACATTCTATACCGTAGGTACTTATTATTATACGGTTAGAGAGCATCGACCCGACGGTGTGGATGCATCCAATCCCACCAGATTCGGTGTGACCTATGATCTGAATGAGTATGATGTGACCGTTGTTGTCACCGATCAGGGTGACGGTACTCTCCACGCTCAGGTGCAGTATCCCGAGGGCACTCCCGCCTTTGAAAACTCTTATCATGTGAGTCCCACCTCGGTGGATCTCACCGGCACCAAAACGCTGATCGGCGATGCTATCGCCAAGTATACGGGCGAAAAGGCATTCGTTTATGAACTGTATGCCGCCGAGTATGATCTTGATACTAAGACGGTAGAACAGGGGGCGAAGATCACCGAAGCCAGGGAAGACGGAACCGGCACCTTTGCCTTTAACGCCTCCGCTATCGCACAGCTGAACTTCAGCGCCATCGGTGCATACCGCTTTGTGATCCGCGAGCAGATCCCTGCTGATGCCGATCCGCTGATGAACTATGATGAGAGTGTCTATTTCATTGAGGTGGATGTATCCGATGATCTGCAGGGCGGCCTGAAGACCGATATGAAGGTCACCAAGGTGGATGAGCATGGAGCCTCTTCTACCGTTGGCAGCGATGAGATCAACTTTATCAATGAACTGATGGAAGAACCCGTCGCAGTGGAACTGGGCGGAACCAAGTCTTATAATAAAACTTTGACCGACGGGCAGTTCACCTTTGAACTGTATCAGGCAATGGAGAGAAACGGTGAGATCGTTGCGGTGGGTGAGCCTCTTCTGGAGGCAACCAACGCCGCCGATGGCAGCTTCAAGTTTGAAGAGATGCTGCTCACCGATGAACTGAGCGGACTGCAGGTCATGACCACCTATATGACCTTCAGCAAGGCAGGCACCTACCACTTTGTGATCAAAGAAAAACTGCCTGAGGGCGTGAGCGCGACCAATAAGCATAAGGACGGCATCACCTATGATACCAATTCCTATGTGGTTACGGTGGAAGTAACAGAAGTGACCGACCATACCGGCAGAGATGTTCTGGTTTATGAGGTTACCGCAGACGGTGTGAAGAACGGCTCTATTACGGTCACCAATATCTATGATCCCGCCGATGCTAAGGTTACCCTTTCGGGTACCAAGACCCTCACCGGAAGAGATATGACCGATGGCGAGTTCACCTTTGAACTTTATTCCGTAGCTAAAGACGGAGCAGAAACGCTGAAAGAATTCAAGACCAATGCAAGCGGCACTTTCACTTTCAGCGAGCTGATCTTTGATCAGGCAGATACCTATCGGTATAAGATCGTGGAGAAGAAGGGGGATGCAGTAAAGGTCGCTTATGATGAGACCGTTTATGAGGTGGAGATCGTAGTGACTGATGTAAACGGTGTGCTGATCCCCGAAACCACCATCAACGGGGAAGAAACCACCACCGTCGGCTTCAAGAATGTCTATGATCCCGATGATGCCAAGGTGACCCTCTCCGGCAATAAACTGCTGACCGGCAGAGCCCTGAAAGACGGGGAATTTACCTTCGAGCTCTATTCTGTGAAAGACGGAGCCGAGACCCTGAAAGAGGCTGTTACCAATAAGGGCAGCGCCTTTACCTTCAGTGAGATGATCTTTGATAAGGCAGAAAACTATCAGTATAAGATCATCGAGAAGAAGGGCGACGCAGCAAAGGTGACCTACGATGAGACTGTTTATCAGGTGCAGATCGTGGTAACCGATATAAACGGTGTGTTGACTCCCTCGGTCACCGTCAACGGAAGCGCCGAGACGAAGATCATCTTCAAGAATGCTTATGATCCCGACGATGCTAAACTGGCGATCTCCGGTACCAAGAACCTGACCGGAAGAGATCTGGTGGACGGGGAGTTCACCTTTGAACTCTATTCTGTGGATCAGAATGGAACCGAGACCTTGCTGGAGAGCAAGACCAATGTGGGCAATACCTTTGTGTTCTCCGAGCGTGTCTATGATCAGGTGGGCGAGTATCACTACCGCGTGAAAGAAATGGCAGGCACCGATAGCACCATCACCTATGACACTAAGACCTATGATCTGGTGGTTAAGGTGACCGATGCAAACGGGGTGCTGAATGCGGCAGTCGTTGTGGACGGCAGCAAAGATGCAACGGTGGTGTTCAATAACCTCTATACACCGCCTATCGTTCCAGAACCCACTCCCGAACCCACTCCCGAGCCGGTTCCCGAGCCTGTTCCGACGCCGACTCCCAATGAGGATGAGCCCACCAGCCCCTATACCGGCGGTGGCAGCAATCCGGGGCTTTTGATCGCATTGTTTGTGATCACCGGCGGATTACTCTTCCTGTTCTTCAAAAAGAGAAAGGTTGAAAACCGCTGAAAACGGCGCAGACCGCCAAGAATAAGGAAAAAGATCCCCGAGTAATCGGGGATCTTTTTTGAGTGAAACTAATTGCTGCTCAATGTTTCCAACATGATCTTTCCTCCCAATCGAAAGGCTTGGATAAAGAGTTCTGATTCAGTGAGGCAGGAAAGTTCATCAAGGCAATCAACATATTTTTCGAATGTTTCTTTTTGCTGATCGGAGAGTGTTTCATAAAGGCGATTTCGGTTGATCTCGCTCAGCTGAAGAAGTTCTTGAATTTCCGGGCGTTGTTCTCTTCGTTGCTCCTGTGGATGAAGATTGCCATGCCATAATTCTTTAAGTGTGTTCATCATAATAACCTCCTCGCTATACATGATAATTCGTGTAATTATATTATACATGATATTTCGTGTTTGTCAATACATAAAATTTTATTTAAAATGAAAGGCGGAGGTGATACCATGCTATATCATGAAAGAATACGAGAGATCCGGAAGAAAAAGGGGGAGAGCCAGGCGATGATCGCCGAGTTATTGGGTACGACCCAGCAGGCTTACAGTGATTATGAACGCGCAAAAAATGAGATTCCGGCCAGCAGGATCAAATTGCTATGCGAGCATTGGAATGTATCTGCCGATTATATATTAGGAATCACAGATCAATTAAAATAAAATTATACTTTACTGGCTTAGATCGCTCAAAAAGGAAACAGTGAAGCCATAAAAGAAAGACCACCGAATTGGGCAGTCCTTGCGAAGGACTGCCCTTTCGGTGGTCTTTTCCTTATTCTCAGGGATCTGCGCCCTTTTCATCGAGCTTACTCTACACTAAATATATAGTGATAAACCGGTTGCCCGCCATAAAGACAGATGACCTCAGCGTCCGGCATCTGCTCCTGGATCTGCGCTGCAATGGCATTGGCGGCCTCTTCGGTCACGTCGGTGCCGTAATAGACATTAACATAGCTTCCGCCCTTTTCTGCCATCTGCTCAAAGAGCTTACGGACCACATCCTCCATTTTGTCTTCTACAAAGGTGACCTTGGTCTCCATCAGACCCAGCAGCTGACCCTCTTTGATCTCATGATCATCGAAAACGGAATCCCTTGCTGCATAGGTGACCTGGGCGGTCTGCACCATGGAAAGCTGCTCGGTCATGGCGGCCTCGATCTCCTCGGGGCTCATGCTTTCATCAAAGCCCAGCATGGCAGTTACGCCCTGGGGCACGGTCTTGGAGGGGATCACCACCACCTGTTTTTCCTTGGAGAGCTCTTTAGCAGCTTCGGCGGCCATGATAATGTTCTTATTGTTGGGTAATACGAAAACGATCTCGGCGGGGGTTTTGTTGACTGCAGAGAGGATATCCTCGGTGGAGGGGTTCATGGTCTGACCGCCTTCCACAACCGTATCCACGCCTAAATCCTTATAAAGAGCAGCTAAGCCTTCACCGGCTACCACCGATACAAAACCGTATTTCTTAGTGGGTGCTGCGAAAGCGGGTTCAGCGGGCTGATTCTTCTGCCGCTCGCGGAACTCTTCCTTCATATTGTCGATCTTCAAATTGACCAAAGAACCGTAACGCAGCGCCTCTTCAATGGCCCGGCCGGGATGGTTGGTATGGACATGAACCTTGATAATGTCATTGTCCGGTACGCAAACTACGCTGTCACCGATAGACTCCAGATAAGAACGCAGTTCGGCAGGATTATCCTTCTTGGCAGTCTCGTCTACTGTAACAATATATTCGGTACAGTAGGTGAACTTAATGTCCTCTTCGCTCATGGCCATCTCATCGACAATGGGATCGTCGATATTAAAGGCCTGCTGCTCCTCCTGAGGCTCGATGGGCTGACCCTTTAAAGCAGAAAGAGCACCTTCCATGACCACACAGAAGCCTTTGCCGCCGGCGTCCACGACGCCTGCCTGCTTCAACTGGGGCAGCATCTCAGGGGTCTGGGCCAATACTTCGTTGGCCTGTTCCACAAAATAGGTCAATGCCTCTTCAAAGGTGACATTGCCTTTTTCAACATATTTAGCCAGGTTTTCGCTTGCTACCCGGGATACGGTAAGTACAGTACCCTCGGTGGGCTTCATGACCGCCCGATAGGCGGCCTTTACGCCCTCTGCCATGGCGACGGCAAAGTCCTGGGCGGTGGCATTTTCCTTTTCCTTAAAGCCTTTGGAAATGCCGCGGAACAATAGGGAAAGAATAACGCCGCTGTTTCCTCTGGCACCCTTCAGCATAGCGCCGGCTGCCCGGTCGGAAGCCTCGGCAACGGTGCAGTCGCCCAACGCCTTCAGCTCACGGGCGGCAGCGGAAATGGTCAGCGTCATATTGGTGCCGGTGTCCCCGTCGGGAACCGGGAATACATTCAATGCATTAATGGCTGCTTTTTGATTGCTGATATGATTACATCCGGAGATGATCATATCGCAATACTGCTTACCGGTTATCATGATCGTATCTCCTTAGTTTGCTTTCATACCGTCAATAAAGATATTGACTTTCTTTACGGTAAAGCCGGTCATCTGCTCTACCATGTATTTTACTTCTTTGGAAATGCTGCGGGTCACAGCGGGCAGATTGACACCGTAGAGCACCACAATGTGCATCTCTACAATAATGCCGTCCTCTGCGGGCAGGACCTTCACACCCTTTTCATAGTGGTCTTTTTTCAGAAGAGAAACAATGCCGTCGCTTGCGGATTTAGCAGCCATACCCACTACGCCGTAGCAGGAGTTGGCAACGTTACCCACAATGTTGGCAAACACAGTTTCCGTAATATTAATCGTACCGTTATGGTTGTTGATCGTCATAGCGAAAACGCCTCCTTTTAAACCATAGATAACATTAGTATACTATATTTTTATTTAAAATACAATAGTTTTTTCATTAGAGACTCTTAACGACAGGTAAAATAGAGGATCTGGTTCTGTTTTGCCGCCTTCTCCAAAAGATTCTCGGCAGCATTTTTACGCTCTTCATCTAAGTTAACAAAGGGGTCGTCCAGTACCATTGGAAGGGGAACTTCACTTAAAAGATCTCCTACCGCCAGCCGGAAGGCAAAGTATACCGCGTCCCTTGTGCCTTGAGAGAAGGCGGAGAGGGGATGGGTGCCGTTTTTGGTCACCAGCTGGATCTCGTATTTTTCGTCCAGAGTTAAGGTTTCGTATTTTCCATCGGTCAGCAGGCGGAGATAGGTGCCTGCCCGGGTGCAAAGTGTGGGCGCAAAATGAGTGTTCATTTCTTCGTTGGCGGTTTTGAGCCAAAGGAGGGCGCGCTGTACTGCGGCAAGCTCCTGCTCCCATTGCATGATCTGCTTTTTCTTTTTGGAGATGCCGCTTAAAAGGGCGGTCTGCTCTGCCCAGAGAGCAGCCAGATCGTGGGTGTTGAGGGCATCCTTTTGCTGCTGCAGCTTACGCAGCTGCTCCTCAATGCTGCTGATCAGCTGCTGTACCTGCTCGGCAGTCTCGGAGATCAGGTCGGCGCCTTCTGCCAGCTGCTGCAATTCATCTTCCGTCTTTCCCCCTAAGATCAGCTGCTCCTGCAGGCCGTCCTTACGGGTCAGGCTTTGTTGATAAACGCCCCATTGAATTTGGGCCGTTTTCAGTTCCTCGGTATTGAGGATCCGGCAGCGGGCTTTTAGTTGCTCCAAATGTGCAGCGGCAGCAGTATTTCTTTGACGGGCCGCCGCTTCCTGTTCGGCCGCCTCCTTGCGCAGAAGATCCTGCTGTATCCGCTGCTGCTGCACTTGGGTATATTGCGTCCATTTTTCCAATAGTTGAGAGACATTTATGGCACCGTTCATCCGGCAGATACGGTCTTTTTTTCCTTTTTCGGCAAAGACCAGAATAACAGCAGCTGCCATCAGGAGCGCACCGATGATCAAAAGAAAACGGTGTAAAACTACACCTGTTACTGCAAGAATAATTCCGACAGCGGCGGTGGTCAAAGCTACGATTTTAACGCCCTTTGACCCCTTTTGCAATTGTTCGATCTGGGCGGCGGTCATGGAATGGAATCCAAAGTGTTCTAAGGCTTCTCCCAGCAGTTCCCATTGCGTTTGGCATCGTTTGGTCTTTTCAGCCGTCGCTTCATATTCTTTGCGGGCCGCGTCTGCTACGGAAAAAGCCTGCTCCAGCTCTGCTAATTCTTCTTGTCCGATTGCCGGTGCTTTTGCAGGCGCCTGCTCCCGTAATTGTTTAAGCTGCTGCAGTTTTTTCAAAGCATCGCTTCCGGCCGCTTTTTTTAATCGGTTCTGACAAGCGGCCAGTTCCCGATTTTTGAGGGTCTGCTCCTTTTCCAGCCGATCCCATTCCTCTTTGGCATGGATGCGGTCGTTGACCAGCGTCTGCACCTCCTGCAGCCGCAGACGGGCCTGCTCCCATTCCTTCTTTAGATCCAGAAGAGGGCCTTGGGTTTTGCCGCGGTACATGTACCGGGTGTGTTGCTTGTTCAGCCAGGCCTCTGCCTGACTGAAGGAAACATTTTCGTCACCGGTGGCGGCCATGTTTTTGAGGGCAACATCCAGTCCGTCGGTACGGGTAAAAAGCAAATCTCCCTGGGTGATGCAAAAGGTGCGCAGGAAGGTCTCGCCGTCGATGTTCAGGAAATAGGGACCCGGTTGCTCTTTGGCCGGCAGGTTCAGCTCCTCTCCGGTGTCGGGACAGAAGATCTTACGTTTTTCGGTGCCCTTTTGAGGATGGAGGCGCTCGATCCGCCAGCGCTTGTCCCCTTGCTCGAAAAGGAGGGAACCGGCCATCGGCTCGCCGTTCCAGGGAAAGTAGCATTTTAACCGCTTGGCATCATACCCGTAAAGCATGAAATAAATGAAATAGATCAGCGTGGTCTTGCCGTATTCATTGGGATGGGTGTAGCGGTTAAGACCGCTCTTCGGTTCTAAGGAAAAATCCTTTAATTTACCAAAAGAGGCGGCATTTATTTGAAGGAATCTCATAATCTTGCCTCCTTCAGCGCCCGAAGCCCCAGCTTCAAAGCGTCTTCTAAGGCAGGCTTTTCTTCGGGAGAGGCTTTTGTTATATCCTCCATGGCTTTGCGTACAAAATGTCCCTGCAGGGTATTTTGCTTCATCAGCATCTCCATGGAAAGGGCAGGTTCGGTTTCATTGATGACCTCACGGCCGTATTTCTCGGTGTATAGCCGTGCAGCAATGTCGGGATTTTCCAAAGGAGTTCCGGTGAGGATTAAACGGATCTCGGTATTGGCCTCCGGCTGAAAATTCTCCATGCGGGAAAGCATCTCGTTGGTATCGGCGCAGTCGGTGAGATCCACCCGTACTTGCCGGTAAAGGCGCTCTGCTACCGAATGGGGTTCGATCACCACCGCGCCGTCTGGGCTTATATCAACGGTATATACAAATTTCTCCCCGGTCTCGTCCCAACCCCGGCCCTCGGGGATGCCGGGCACCAAAAGACGGGTGGCACCGATCAGGCGCTGCTCTCCTTTATGAATGTGTCCCAGTATCGCCAATTTCAACCCGCTGGCTGCCAGCTCTTCAGGGCGAACCGGTTGAAAGTCCGTGCCTTCAAAATGACTGTGCCCTAAAAGCAGGGCAATTTCATCGGCCGGAACCGAAAAGTTCTCTAAGGGACGGCGCTTGCTTTGCTCCCGGAGCGCTGAATAGCCATAAAGACGGAAGTTTTCGTCCAAGGTATAGGCGGTCATCCCCTCTGGAAAGACCGTAACATTAGAAGGGAACTTTTGGTAAAGGGCGGTTACCGCCAACGGGTCATGGTTGCCCGCTACTATAAAGATCGGCTTTCCCCACGCAGACAAAAGGGCGATCATTCCGCTTTCGGTTTCCGGAGTAGGGAAGGGAGAATTCATAAGATCCCCGCCGATGAGCAGGGCGTCGCAGTTCTGCTTTTGGGCACAGCCGAGGATTCGCTCCAAAAGGGGCAGATCGTTTTTATCGCTTAAATGAAGATCAGCAGTTGCAAGAAATCTCATGGAGTACTCCTTTTTCTTTGATATTATAAGTATACCTTTAAATAAAGAAAAAGGCAAGTGAGAAACACCTGCCTTTTGATATTAAAGTACTTTTGATAAAAAGCTTTGGGTTCTGAGGTTTTGAGGATGGTTGAAGATCTGATCGGGAGTACCCTGCTCCTGGATGACACCCTCATCAATAAAGAGTACCCGGTCAGCGACCTCCTTGGCAAAGCCCATTTCATGGGTCACTACGACCATGGTCATGCCTTCTTTGGCAAGTTCTTTCATGACCTCTAAAACCTCGCCGACCATTTCGGGATCCAAAGCCGAGGTGGGTTCATCAAAGAGCATCACATCGGGATCCATGCAAAGGGCACGCACAATGGCTACCCGTTGCTTTTGACCGCCGGAAAGCTGGCTGGGATAAGCATTGGCCCGATCCTCCAGCCCTACTCGCTTCAAAAGCTCCAACGCCTTAGCTTCCGCCTCGGCTTTGGGCATTTTTTTCAGCTTCATGGGGGCGATGGTCATATTTCTCAGAATGGTCATATGGGGGAAGAGATTGAAATGCTGGAATACCATTCCCATCTTCTGCCGATGGACATTGATATTGGCTTTTTTATCGGCAATATCGGTGCCGTCAACGATGATCTGACCCTCGGTGGGATCCTCCAGAAGATTCAGAGAACGCAGAAGCGTAGACTTACCGCTGCCCGAAGGACCGATGACGACAACCACTTCGCCGCGGTCGATGGTCACATCAATACCGTTGAGGGCCTTGATGGCACCGCCGTTATAATGCTTTTTCAAGCCGATGACTTCGATGATCTTATCGCTCACTCTTACGCAACCTCCTCTCTAATCTCCGCACCAGGGCGGTGAGGATCATAACCATTACTAAGTAGACCAGCGCTACTGCAATGAGGGGCATATAGGCGGAGAAGGTTCTGCCGCGGATGATATCGCCCGCTTTGGTCAGGTCGATAACGCCCACATAACCGGCAATGGAGGTTTCTTTGAGCAAAACGATGAACTCGTTGCAAAGGGTGGGCAATACCGCTTTGAAGGCCTGCGGAATGATCACATAGATCATGGTTTGCAGATAGTTAAAGCCTAAAGAGCGGCCGGCCTCAAACTGACCGTTGTCTACCGAAAGGATACCGCTGCGGAAGATCTCCGCTACATAGGCGCCGGAGTTGAAGCCGAAAGCGATGGTGGCGACCATGATGCCGTTACGGGAACCGGCGAAGATGATAAAGAAGAAGATCATCAGCTGCACGGTAACCGGCGTACCGCGAATGACCGTTAGATAGATGTTGCAAACGCTGTTGAAAAAGTTCAGCAGATGCCAGCCGGTACCGCCCCGCTTTTTCATGGTTTCTTTGTTTTTGTCGTAGGTGGAGCGTACCGCTGCCACGATAATACCCAGCATTAAACCGATCAGTAATGCAAAGAAGGTGATCTGCAGCGTGGAACCCAGACCCTTAAGCAGGGAGTACCAGCGATCGCTTTTGATGAAATTGGTATAGAAATCGGCGGAGAAGTCCGACCAGAGATTCACAAACCAGGTTTTAATACTTTCCAAAATATGTTCCTCTTTCACGAAAAAACCGGGGTGCCGGGAAGGCACCCCGATTCATTCAATTTTGATTACTCAGCCTTGATGTACTCTGCAATGATTGCATCGATGGTACCGTCAGCCTTCAGCTCGGAGAGAGCCTTGTTGATGTCGGCCAGCAGCTGGGTGTCATCCTTGTTGATGGCGATGGCATAATCCTCAACCGCCCACTCGGCCTCCAGGATCTTCAAACCTTCATTGGCAGCCACGAAAGATTTTGCAGGCTCCTGGTCGATGATCACAGCGTCTACGCTGCCGGCAACCAGAGCGTTTACGGCATCGGCACCGTTCAGGAAGGGGGTCACATGATCTTCGCCGTAACCGCCGTTCTCAACGGTATCGGAGGCGTAGATATGGCCGGTGGTGTCCTGCTGAACGCCGATCATAACATCAGCGCCGCCCAGAGCATCCAGATCGGTGATGGCAGAGCCTTCTTTTACGATAACGACCTGTACGCCGGTCGCATAGGAATCAGAGAAGTTTACCTGTTCCTTACGCTCGTCGGTCACAGTCATGCCGGCGATACCCACATCATACTTGCCGGACTGAACACCGGTCACGATGGAACCGAATTCCACATTCTCAATAACCAACTCTTTACCGAGCTTCTCGGCGATCTTTTCAGCCAGATCGATATCGATACCGGCATACTCTTCGCCTTCCATATACTCATAGGGAGGGAAGTTGGCGTTAGTAGCCATGATCAGCTGATCTTCGGTGGTGTTTCCGCTGCAGGCAGCCAGAGTCAGAAGCATCATTACTGCCAGAACCAGGCAAAGAACTTTTTTCATTGCTTTCATTTGTTTATCCTCTTTTCGTTTGATTTTTTGGATCGTGCATTCAGTATAATGCATAATATGCGTATTGTCAATAGGAAAATCCAAATTTTCTTTGAAAAAAACAGCCCTTTATTTCAATTTATGATGAATTGGAATGTATAAAAGGGGTTAATTCTGTGGTTTTATGCAGAAAAACACCATTGCATAAAATGAATATTATTCAAAGTACACTGAATTATATTCATTTCGAAGCCGTTGCTCCTCCTCCGGATCGGCGGGTACATAAGGGACTCCGAAATAGTCCAGTATCCCCCTGGCAATGGCTACGCCGATCTCGTAGGTATGGGAGACAATGAAATCTGCGTCCTGAGGATCGCTGTGGCATCCGATCTCTACGATCACCGCCGGCGGACGGGTGCGCCGCAGTTCATAATATCCCAATCCTCCGAAGGCGTTTCCGCCGTCTTCGGTGCCCCGATCTACCACCGGGGTCACCGCCGAGAGCTGATTGTAGATCTCCTCTGCCAGTCGCTGGCCGTTGGTTCCTTCGCGATAGTAATAGACCCGGGCACCCCGGGTGCCGTATTCGCAGGGGATGGAACGCAAAGCGACATAAACATCCGCGCCCTTGGCGTTGGCATCTGCTACCACCGCCGTCAAGTCGTATTCAGGATTGTTGCGAGCGGTGATCAGGCCGCTTCGGGTCAGGGTGAGTTCTACAATATCGGCAATGAGATTCATCCGCTCCTCTTCCGTTCCGTAGGTGCCGTACCCCCGGTTGAAATGGCGCACCGAGGGAGAAAGATAAACATCAGGCATAGAAATCCCTCCTTTTTCATCATTATATGCTTGAAATTTCCGTTAAAAGCAATTAGAATATAGAAAAAAGAGAATGAGGAAATAAAATGCGTTTAAGAAAAAAGAAAAACGCCCCCGTCCGGTTTGAGCGATGTGCCGATTATACCTTAGAGACCGAGGGCCTTTTAGAAAAATTCAATGAGTATTTCGATCCTGCGAAACCCCTGGATATGGAGATCGGTTCCGGAAAAGGCCGCTTTATCGTTACCCTTGCAGAGCAGAACCCCGTACGGCAGTATATCTCCATTGAGCGGGTCATCGATTGCCTGGTCATGGCCATGGAAAAGGCGAAGAATAAAGAACTGCATAATATCCGCTTTTTCTGTCTGGATGCGGCAGAGCTGACCGATTGCTTTCCCGGGGAGTGTATAGACATTCTTTATCTCAACTTTTCCGATCCCTGGCCCAAGGCCCGCTATGCAAAGCGCCGTCTGACCCATCGGCGGATGGTGGCGGCCTACCTGCCTTTGCTGAAAAAAGAGGGAAAGATCTGTTTTAAGACGGATAATCGCCCCCTCTTTGATTTTTCGGTGGAGGAATTTGCTGACTTAGGGTTCCGCTTGGAGGAGCTGACCTATGATCTTCACAGCACCGATACCCCCAATATCATGACGGAGTATGAAGAGCGTTTTTCGGCTATGGGAACGCCTATTAATCGCTTTGTCGCTTATCCTACCGAAAAGACCTACGAGATGCTCAAAGGCATCAAGCTTTTAAAAGAAGAGCATTAAAAAAGCGGCGTGCAATGCACGCCGCTTTTATATTTCTTTCTTGAAAAAACCGTGCTTCATTCGATCCGCGTTGACCGACATGGCAAGTCCCATACTCATGCAAAGTGCCAGCACCGATGAGCCTCCGTAGCTGAAGAAGGGAAGGGTCAGCCCAATGACCGGCAAAAGCCCTAAGCACATGCCGATGTTTTCTGCCGCCTG
>JAFUNM010000045.1 GCA_017482195.1 Clostridia bacterium | reverse complement strand
GATCGGCGGCTGGATCAAGGCTTGTATTGCTGATTTTGAGGGTAATAAAGAGCGGATCCTCAGCGAAGTATTGGATCTTTGCAAAAAGATCCCCTTGTATAAAGGAGAAGAATGATGGATAAGAAATTACTGAAGCTACTGAATAAGGATTGCCGTACCTCGCTGGAGGAACTGGCCACCATGACCGGTAAGACTGTAGAAGAGGTCGCTGCCGAGATCGATGCCTTGGAAAACGAGGGGATTGTCCGCGGTTATAAGGCGGTTATCGACTGGGAACGGGTAGACGATAGCTATGTTTCCGCTCTGATCGAGCTGAAGGTCACCCCCAAGGCGGGCTTGGGTTTTGAGCAGATCGCCAAGCAGGTAATGAAATATCCTGAGGTAGAGACTGTTTATTTGATGAGCGGCGGCTATGATCTCTGCGTTATCGTGAAGGGCAAGACCTTCCAGGGCGTTGCCATGTTTGTTGCCAAAGAACTTTCCACCTTAGAAAGTGTGACCTCCACTGCTACCCACTTTGTACTCCGGCGCTACAAAGAACTGGATGTGGAGCTTTGCGACGGTACCACCGATGATCGGGGGCACTATTCGTTTTGATCGACTATAATAAGATCCTGAATCCTGAGGTCCAAAGCATCAAGCCCTCGGGAATCCGGAAATTCTTTGACCTTGCGGAAACCATGCAGGAGGTCATTTCCCTGGGCGTGGGCGAGCCGGATTTTCCCACCCCCTGGCAGATCCGCAAGGCCGGCATCCGTTCATTGGAAGACAGCAAGACCCGCTATACCTCAAACCGCGGTCTGCAGGTTCTGCGTGAGACGATCGCCGGATACTTAAACCGTAAATATGACTTGACCTATGAACCTCTCACCGAGATCCTGGTTACTGTGGGCGGCAGCGAAGCCATCGATGGCTGTATCCGCGCTATTGTAAGGGCGGGGGATGAGGTCATCATCCCGCAGCCCAGTTATGTTTGCTATGAACCGATTACTCAGTTAGCCGGAGGCGACCCCGTTATCATTGAAATCACCGCTGAAGATGATTTTAAGCTGACCCCCGAAGCGCTGAAGGCTGCCATCACTCCTAAGACCAAAGCCTTGATCCTTCCTTATCCCTGTAACCCCACCGGGGGTATCATGGAAAAAGAGGATCTGGAAAAAATTGCCGAAGTGCTGAGAGATACTAATATCATCGTGATCTCCGATGAGATCTATTCCGAGCTGACCTACGGCGGCAAAGCCCATGTTTCTATCGCTTCCATCCCCGGGATGTGGGAGCGGACGCTGTTGGTCAACGGCTTTTCCAAAGCCTTTTCTATGACCGGCTGGCGCTTAGGCTATGCCTGCGGCCCCAAAGAGATCCTGGAGCAGGTGACTAAGATCCACCAGTTTGCCATCATGTGTGCTCCCACTACCTCCCAGTATGCGGCGATCACCGCCATGACCTCCTGCGACGATGTGGTCGCCGAAATGGTGGAGGAATACGATACACGCCGTCGGATGATCGTGGAAGGCTTCAATAAGCTGGGTCTGACCTGCCGGGATCCGAAAGGTGCCTTCTATGCCTTTCCTTGCATCAAGAGTACCGGCATGACCAGTGAGGAATTCTGCGAAAAGTTGCTGGAGCGTAAGCATGTGGCAGTAGTACCCGGCACCGCCTTCGGTAAAGGCGGCGAAGGCTTTGTTCGTGCGTCTTATTGCTATTCCACCGACCATATAAAGGAAGCACTGCGCCGCATCGGCGAATTCTTAGAGGAAATCAAATAATAAAAAAGAGCGAAAGTTTTCGCTCTTTTTTTGTTGACTTTTTTGTGAAATATGAGTATAATAAATTTAGAATAATTCTAAAAGGAGATTTTCTCATGGATAATAAGGCATTCTTTAAATTATCTTATGGCTTGTTTGTGCTCTCTGCCCGGGAGGGGGAGAAGGACAATGGCTGTATTATCAATACCGCCATGCAGGTGACCGATCATCCCAAGCAGCTGGCAGTGGCCATCAACAAAAATAATTATACCCATGATATGATTCTTCATACCGGTCAGTTCAATCTTTCGGTGTTGACCGAAAAGGTGCCTTTTGCGGTTTTTGAGCAGTTTGGTTTTCAAAGCGGCAGAGATGCAGAAAAATTCCGTGAGCCCGTACGCACGCCAAACGGCATTGCCTATCTGGAGGAATATACCAATGCGGTGCTTTGCGGAAAGGTGGTTCAGAGCATCGATTGCGGTACCCATACGCTCTTTATTACAGAGGTGGAGCAGGCGATGGTGCTGAACGAAGAGCCTTCCGTCACCTATGCGTATTATTTTGAGCATATCAAGCCTAAGCCGAAGGCAGAGGGCGAAAAAAAGAAATTTGTCTGTGAGATCTGCGGCTTTGTTTATGAGGGAGAGGAACTACCCGAAGACTATGTCTGTCCTCTTTGTAAGCATGGTGCGGCGTTTTTCAAAGAAATATAGAAAGGAAGGCTCAAAGGCTATTACGCCGTTGATTTGAACTTCTCACTCGGTAAAAAAGAAGGTCGAAGGACAGCCCTTCGACCTTCTTTTTATTTGTCCCTCGGCTTGGTAAAGAGCGCAAACAGAATACCGAAGCCGATGGCGGCGGCGATGCCGCCTGCAGTGGCTTGAAGACCACCGGTAAAGGCTCCCAGCAGGCCGTTGGAATCCACCGCCTGCTCCACCCCTTTGGCGAGAGAGTAACCAAAGCCGGTGAGAGGGACGGTGGCGCCCGCCTGACCGAAGTCCACGATCTTATCATAAACCCCGATGGCGGTCAGAGCAACGCCGCCCACCACATAAAGCACTACGATCCGTGCCGGAGTCCAGTTGGTTTTATCAATGAGGATCTGCGCGATCATACACAAAAGACCGCCCACTAAAAAGGCTTGAAAATAGTCCATCAGCATATTCATTACGCCTCTCCTTTCAGATGAATCAAATGGGCAATAGAAGGAATGGATTCTCCCTGCATCACCGAAAGAGGGCTCATCAGGGCTCCGGTGGAAAGGAAAAGCACATTTTTCCATTCTCTCTTCTTCAGCTTTGGCAATACATAAGAGGTCAGTACTGCCGCACTGCATCCGCAGCCGCTGCCGCCGGCATGCATATCCTGCTGATCCCGATCATAGATCAAAAGTCCGCAATCCTGATAATGGGATTGTAGATCAAAGCCGCGTTTTTTGCCTAGATCAAGGACTACACTTGCGCCGATGGAGCCTAAATCTCCGGTGAGGATCATGTCATAATCCTGCGGTTGAGTCTTAGTCTCCTGTAAATAATCGAGAATCAGCTTTAACGCCGCCGGTGCCATAGCGCCGCCCATGTTGTTGACATCGGTAACCCCCGCATCTAAGATAGCCCCGTAAGCGCCGCCCTCTAAGCGAATGGGAGATTTTTCGGTGGAGAGGATCACCGCTCCCGATGCGGTCACTGTGTGCTGTGCTGAGGGTGGACGCTGTCCGCCGTACTCTAAGGGAAAACGATACTGCCGCTCGGCGGTGCCGAAATGAGAGGAGGTCAGCGATGCCGTCTTTTGTGCGATCCCTGCTTCAATGGCGGTGGCGGCGATAAGGGTGGAAAGCGCCATGGTGGAGCAGGCACCGTATAGGCCGATATAGGGGAGAGAGCTGTCTCGAAAACTGTATGCGGAACTGATACATTGATTCAAAAGATCTCCCGCCCCTACCAGCTCCAGATCTTCCTGTGTAAGCCCTGCCCGTCGCAGAGCGTTCTCCATGGCGGTCTGTTGCAGATGTACCTCCGCTTGTTCTAAGGTTTTTTTTCCGCAATAAAAGTCCTGCTCAATGCTGTCAAATAAACCGCCCAAGGGACCTTGCTGCTCTTTTACGCCGCCCACATTGCCCCAACCGGCAATATAGATCTTCTTTTCAAAGGAAAAACTGAATTTTCCATGCTTAATGGCCAATGATATTCACCTACCAAAAACTTTTTTCCTTTCTAATATTTGCAAATTCTGCTTATATATACAAAAAACCGCTGACTTGTGTCAGCGGTTTTTTTCAATCAATCACTTCAAAAGGCATCCTCTTTGAATTGCTCCCATTTTTTCTTCTTTCAAAATTTGATGCATCGTCTGCACCTCGTCAAACAGGTCTTTGGATAAAGTGCCTTCTCCGTATATTTCGATTCTTTCGGCGGCGCAATTCCTTCAAGGAAGATCCTTAAAAGCATCTCAATTCTCGCCGTAAAAGTCGGGAAATTCAAAGCTTTCTTTAATTTGCCTATGAATCTCTGTTGGAGTTCGACAATCTGCAAGATTTAAACAAATCGTGTTTTTCATATCATAATGTAAAATCTACACTCAAAAGATCGGCATCCTTGGAACTGTGTCCCACCATCAGGCGGAAGGCGCCGGGTTCTACCACTCGTTCTTCCTTGCGGTTGACCAAGGAGAAGTCCATTTTTTCAAGTGTAAAGGTTACCCTTTGGCTCTCACCGGGAGCAAGGGTGATCTGCTTATAGGCAATCAACTGCTTCATGGGGGTCAGCACCGAGGAGACCAGATCCCGGAAATAAACCTGCGCTGTTTCAGTACCCTTCCGCTTTCCGGTATTGGTTACCGTTACTTGAGCGGTAAAGGTGGCAGGGTCAAAGGTCAGATTGCTATAAGCAAAATCGGTGTAGCCAAGACCCTCGCCAAAGGTGAAGAGAGGATCCTGGGGCAGGTCGCAATATTTTCCCTCACAGTAGCCGCCGGCAGACTTTCCGTGCCAGCCAAAATAGTGGTTATAATAAACCGGCACCTGCCCCGAATGGTAGGGGAAGGAGATGGGCAACCGCCCGGTAGGCTCTTCTTTGCCAAAGAGTACCTCTGCCGCCGCCTGACCGCCGTGGGCGCCGCCGTTGAAGGCGATGATCAGAGCGTCGGAGCCTTCCGCCTCCTCGGGGATGGCCAATGGTTTCGAGGCGATCAATACCGTTACTATGGGTTTGCCCAGGGCGCGAAGTTCGCGGAAGAGTTCGGTCTGCCTGCCGGAAAGGGCAAGGTCGGCTCGGTCTTTTTTCTCGCCTACCTGGCTGATCTCATCGCCCACCGCATAAACGATCACATCTGCTTTCCTTGCGGCCGCCACCGCGGCGGCAAGATCGTCCCGCTCGCTGTGAAGCGGACCGCAACCGAAGGTATAGGTCACCTGATCGGAAAGCATCTCCATCCCCTCTTTTAAGGTGGTATAGGGGCGGGGGGCAATATGGTCGGGCTTAGGGGTGGGATGGGTAAAGAAGGTCCAATCTCCGTATTGGGCTTTGATATCGTCAGCATTCTTGCCGATGAGGGCGATTTTTTGGTTGGCGGAGAGGGGCAGGACGCCGTTGTTCTTTAAGAGGGTAATACTGCGTCGGGCGGCATTCAGCGCTGCATTTTGATGCTCGGAGCAACCGATGCAGCCGGCTTTTCCCTCTTTGGCGGGGTGCTCAAAGAGCCCCATCCGCAGTTTGATGGTGAGGATATGGCGCACCGCATTATCGATGACCGCTTCCTCTAATTTCCCGCTTCGAACGGCGTGAATGGCGGCTTCATAGAATTCGGGACTTGCCATGATCATATCATTGCCGCCCTTGGCAGAAAGGATGGCTGCCTCTTCTTCATCGGCGGCGATCATCTGCTTGGTTACCAGGCTGGTTACATTTTTCCAGTCGGTAACGGTAAAGCCGTCGAATCCCAGTTCCTCCCGCAGAATGTCTTTCATAATATGCTCATCAATGCCCACCGGGGTTCCGTCGATGGAGCCGTAGGCGGTCATCATGGTGGCGCAGCCGGCATCCGCCGCCTTTTGGAAAGGCGGCAGGAAGACCTCCCGTACCTTGCGGTAGGTCACCTCGGAATCATAGGCATCCCGTGCGCCGGTGGCTTCGCCATAGGCAATATAGTGTTTGGCGCAGGCAAGAATGCTCTCGGCATCGCTTAAGTCCTCGCCCTGATAGCCTTCAATGGTGGCGGCGGCAAGCTCGCCCACTAAATAAGGGTCTTCGCCGAAGGTCTCATTGACCCGCCCCCAGCGGGGGTCGCGGGCAAGGCATAAAAGGGGAGAGAAGGTCCAATGAAGCCCGTCGGTGGCAACCTCCCGGGCAGTCACCTTGCCCATCTCCCGGGCGATCTCCTTATCCCAGGAGCAGGCGCAGGCAAGCTGGGTGGGAAAGATGGTGGCATTTTCGTTGAGGGAATGCCCCCGTACCGCGTCCACGCCGAAGACCAGCGGGATCCCGAGGCGCGAATTGCATGCCGCCTCCTGCAATCGCTTTGCCGGCTCGCCAATTACATTGAGAAAGGAACCGGCGCCCTTACGCGCCCAGTCCAACGCCTCCTCAAAGTCCATGGCAGCATTATAAGGCAGCTGCAGCATCTGCGCTACCTTTTCTTCTAAGGTCATTTGAGATAAAAGGGTTTCAATTTTTTGATTCATGGCAAAAACCTCATTGGTTCTGTTTTTTAAAAATTATAACATGGATTTCCATTGTTTACAAGCCAAAAAAATCATGCTATACTAAAACAAAGAAAGGGGGAGCACGCCATGTATAATAAAAGAAAGCAAGAGCTTGCCGAATTAAAATTTGATATGGGCTTGATGCGTCGGGTGGATTGCACTGCCGAAGAGAATGCGGAATATTTTAAACTGTATAACACAGAAAAGGATCTCCCCGATGGAATTTATAAATACAAAGATATATGTGAATTTTATATAGCGCAGGAATCCCTCTCTTATGATGAGCGGATGGAGTATGTCGCCCTTAAGCAATACCGCCTGATCCGTACCATCAAAAATTGTGTTGTTTTCTTTACTGTTCTCGCTGTGATCGGTTTGATCTTCCTGTTGCTTGGAATTTTACAATGAAAAAGGCTTGCCATGAGGCAAGCCTATTTTCTATATCATTTTACAGATCCAATAAATAATCCCATAAACAATACTCGCCACGGTGCCGTAGGCGATGACGGGGCCGGCGATGGTGAAGATCTTGGCGCCGAGACCGAGAATGAAGCCTTCTGCTTGTGGTCAAGTAGGACCCATTAATTTTTTGAAAAAATTTCGGATTTTTTTATGATTTAGACCGAAATCAGTCGAATTTTC
>JAFUNM010000044.1 GCA_017482195.1 Clostridia bacterium | reverse complement strand
TTAAAAGAGGTGATTTTTATGGAAGCCAATTGGGTCGGCGCAGCACTTGCCTTTGCAGTGGGTGTAGGCATTGCGGCGCTCAATTATCTTTTTTCAAAATTCATGCTGAGGAAGCATCCCACTCAATACGCCTCTGCCACGATCCTCCGGCAGATCATACAGATCCTTTTTCTGGTACTGCTCTTTGCCCTTGGAGATCTTACTCCTTGGAACAAAGCCTGGCTACTGGTAGGCGGTGTATTGGGTATCACGCTTCCCATGATCTATTTCACATCCCGCTTATTAAAATTCAACAGCGGAAAGGAGGACAAGTCCGATGGGTGAAGAATCAAAGGTCATTATTAAATTATTTGGCTTTCTGGATGTGACCGGCGAGGTGGTCACGATGTGGATCATCTTAGGAATCATTGCGGTGATTTCCCTGATCGTCAAACATAATTTAAAAGAACGACCCGGAAAGTTTCAGAATATGATCGAGACCGGAGTGGAATATCTGGACGACTTTTTTGTCGGCTTGCTGGGTAAGAAAAAAGCCCGTAAGTATTTTACCTTTTTAGGCTCGCTCTTCATCTTTATTATCTTTTCCAACTACTCGGGGCTGATTCCCGGAGTGGGAATGACCGACTATGTAAAAGCTCCCACAGCCTCCCTTTCGGTGACGCTGGGATTGGGGTTCATCACCTTCTGTTTCCTGCAGATCTCCGGTCTGCGGATGGGACCGAAGCACTATTTCACCCGCTTTATCAAGCCCATCTTCATCATGCTGCCGCTTTTGGTGCTGGATGAATTTATAAAGCCTGCCTCTCTTGCCCTGCGTTTGTTTGGCAACGTATTCGGCGAGGAGATGGTAACCCATCAGCTTTATGAGATTCTCCCCATTGGAGCCCCCATTGTGATGATGGTATTATCCATTTTGTTCTGCGCACTGCAGGCAATGGTATTTACAATGCTGACCTCCATCTATTTAGATGAGGCCACCGAAGAAGAATAAAAATTTTTTAAGGAGATTAAAACAATGACTAGTGGAATTATCGCAATTGCCGCCGCTCTGGCTATCGGACTGAGCACCATCTGCCCCGCTATCGCCCAGGGCATGACCGCAAAGGCTGCCATGGAGAGCATCGCCCGCCAGCCGGACGCTGCCAAGGACATCCGTTCGACCCTGATCATCTCTCTGGCTCTGATGGAAGCGCTGACCATCTACGGTCTTTTGATCGCTTTCATGCTGATCAGCGCCATCTGAGGTTCCTGCCATGACCATACAGATCTCGATCGTCGTCTGGACGGTGATCTGCTTTCTGGTTTTAATGCTTATTCTCAAAAACCTGCTCTTTAAGCCAGTTCTTGAGGTGATGGACAAGCGAAAGGAAAAAATCGAGCGTGCCCAAGCCAAAAAGGCGGAGGAGGAGCGTCTGATTGCCGAGCATCAGCAGATGCTGGAGGAGAAAAAGACTGCTCTTGCCAAAGAGCAACAAAAGCAGGTAAAAGCCGAAGCAGAAAAAATCCGCTCAAACAGTAAAAAGACCATTGAGCAGGCAAAGCAGGACCGACTGCAGGAAATGGAACAGTATCGCGCCAAGACCGCAGAGGATCATGAAGAGATCCTCTCTTCCCTTACGTCCCATACCAAGAAGCTGGCGGCTGTATTTGCCGATAAAATCATTTCACAGCAATAGGGTGGAGCTATGGAAATTCAATATGTTATTATCAATTTTTTGATCCTGGCGGGCATCCTCTTCCTCTTCTGCCGGAAAATGATCGTTAGGATCTTCCGTTCCCGCCGGGAGCGGATCCAGCAGCTGCTGGATGAAGCAGAAGCCCTCGAAAAACGGGAACTGCCGGTTTATGAGGATATCCTTGAGGAGCCCCATCTTCCGGTGGATCAGACCTTAGTGCAGGCGGCAAAAACCGATGCCGAGGAAAAGATCCGCCAGATCCGCGCCTTCGGACAGCGGGAGATGCGGGAGATCCATCGCCATATGATCAAAAAGGTCAAAAAGGAATGGCTCGCCGAGATCAAGGCAGAGATCACTGCCCTTTTCCAAAAAGAGCCCTATCTCTCCAGAATCCGCGAGAGCGAGGAATACATCATCGAAAAGATCTTGGAAAAGATCAAGCTGACTCCCGGTGACATGGCTTATTTAAAGCGATGTGATGTATTGTATGTCACTCTCACCTCCGCCCATCCCTTAGATCCCAAGCTGGTGGAGCGGGTAGACAAAGCCACCACCGAGCTGCTGAATACCGTAAACGGCAAAACCTCCCTTTGGGTCTTGGAGGATCCCGCCCTCATCGGCGGACTGCGCTTGCGCATCGGTGATACGGTCTACGACGGAACCGTTGCCGAGGGATTTTATCTCTTCCAGACCAGCCTCATCAAGGATCCCATTACGGTGGACGAGGCTGCCAAGGAGCTTTTAGAAGAATTTACGGAAAAAGCCGCTCATTTTGAACCTAAGATCAATGAATATCAGCTGGGTCGCGTCATGACCATTTCCGACGGTATTTGCTGGATGGACGGTCTTGCCGACATTATGTATGGCGAGGTTGTGGAATTTGACTGCGGCGAGCGGGGCATGGTGCTGGATATCCAGCCCGACCGCATCGGCTGTGTCATCTTCGGTGAATATGAGCATATCGAAAGCGGCAGCCGGGTGCGGCGCATTGGACGCATTGCATCGGTACCGGTAGGCGAAGCCCTGCTGGGGCGGGTGGTCGACGCGGTGGGTCATCCCATTGACGGCGAGGGACATCTTCCCCACTGCGACCGCCGCCCCATTGAATGCAGCGCTCCCGCCATTCTGGATCGCGCCGCAGTCTGCGAACCCATGCACACCGGTCTCAAAGCAGTGGATGCCCTGGTACCCATCGGCAGAGGACAACGTGAGCTGATCATCGGTGACCGTCAGACCGGCAAGACCGCCATTGCCCTGGATACCATCATCAATCAAAAGGGCAAGGATACCATCTGTATCTATGTTGCCATCGGTCAAAAAGAGACACTGATCTCCGAACTGAAAGAAAAATTAGAGAAATACGGAGCCATGGAGTATACCACTATCGTTGCCGCCACCGCATCCGGCTCGGCGGCGCTCCAATACATTGCACCCTTCTCCGGCACCGCCATGGCAGAATACTTTATGTATGCCGGCAAGGATGTATTGATCATTTATGATGATCTTTCCAAGCATGCAGTTGCTTACCGTGAACTTTCCCTGCTGTTGCACCGCCCCTCTGGGCGCGAGGCCTATCCCGGTGATATCTTCTATCTCCATTCCAGATTACTGGAGCGCTCTGCTAAGCTTTCCGAAGAAAAGGGCGGCGGTTCTATTACCGCCCTGCCCATTATCGAGACCCTGGCGGGTGATATCTCCGCGTACATTCCCACCAATGTCATCTCCATTACCGACGGCCAGATCTTCTTAGAGGCCGACCTCTTTCATGAGGGTCAGCGCCCCGCCATCAATGTAGGTCTTTCGGTTTCCCGCGTGGGCAGCGCTGCCCAGACCAAGCTGATGAAGCAGGTTTCTTCCAGCCTGCGGACCAAACTGGCACAATATCGAGAGCTTGCCAACTTCACCCAATTCGGCACTGATATTGATGAAGATACTAAGCGAACCCTGGAATCAGGCAAGCGGCTGATGGAAGCCCTCAAGCAGGAGCGCTACCATCCCTTGGAGGACTGGAAACAAGCGCTTTTGCTCTTTGCGGTTTCCGAGGGATTTGCGGATGAGACCGCAGTGGAAGAGATGGCTGCCTTTGAAGACGGACTCTTTGCTTACTTTGAAGAGGAGCAGCCGGCGCTGACCTATCAGCTGCAAACCGGTGCCAAGATGGATGCCGCCTTTATAGAGAAGGTCAAGGCTGCGCTGGGATCCTACGCAAAGAGGGCATAAGCCATGGCGTCCATTCAATATTTAAAAAAGAAGCTGCGGGGCATCCTTTCCACCCAGAAGCTTGCCAAGGCGATGAAGACCGTTTCTACGGTAAAATTCTCCCGCCTGAACAGCATCTACGGAAAGTTTTCCGCCTATGGAAAGCAATGCGCCGCCCTTTATGAAGCCTACCGCAAGGAAACGGCGGCTTTTCTGCCCCCTGCGGCAGACGATGCCCCCGTCTGCATGGTGATATTGGGGGCAGATAAAGGGCTTTGCGGCAATTTCAATACCGATCTCTTTACTTTCGCGCTCAGCAAAATTAGGGAAGAGGACGCGCCTTATATCATCACCTGCGGCAAAAAAGCAGTCACCTACTTCAAGGAAAAGAAGATCCCCGTTGATCAGACCTTTTTCTTCGGCGATACCCCCGCCTATGACGACGCGGGGCATTTATTGAAGGAGCTGATCCGACTACGAGCCGAGAGAAGGATCTCCGCCGTGAGGATCATTTATCCCCGCTACCGCAACATGATGCTCCAGATGCCAACCCTGCAGGAATTGTTCGAAGCAGGAGAAAGCAAAGATGTGGCCGGTGAGGAGACTCTCTTCTTCCCCGATCGGGAAACCTTTATCGGCAAGAGCGCCAAAGAGATCTTTCAATCCATGCTCTATCAAATGTTATTAGAAACAGCGCTGGGCGCTCAGGCTGCCACGCTGATGACCATGCGCTCTGCATACGACACCGCCACCGAATACCGCACGCAGCTGGAAAGCCAGATCAACCGCGAGCGGCAGAGTGCGGTGACCGCAGATGTCATCGAAACTTCTTCAGAAAGGGAGTAACCAACTATGGCAAAAGGTTCTGTTGGAATGGTTCTCCGGATCACCGGTCCGGTGGTGGACATTCTATTTGAAACAGAAGATCTGCCGGATATTTTTCACGCAGTTACCATTGAACACAACGGGGAGACCTATGTTTTGGAGGTCTCTCAGCATTTGGGCAAGGGCGAGGTGCGCTGTATCTCCATGCACCCCACCGACGGTTTATCCCGCGGTATGACAGCCATGGATACCGGTGCGCCCATCTCGGTCAGCGTCGGCGAAGAGACCTTAGGCCGGATGGTGAATGTGATCGGCAATCCCATTGACCGGGGCAACCCTATCGAGACCCAAGAAAAATGGCCCATCCATCACCCCGCCCCCCATTTTTCCGATATCGTATCCTCCGAGGAGATCTTAGAGACCGGTATCAAGGTCATCGACCTGATGACCCCCTATGTCCGGGGCGGTAAGATCGGTCTTTTCGGCGGCGCGGGCGTTGGCAAAACAGTACTGATCATGGAGTTGATCCGCAATGTGGCCAACGAACACGACGGCTATTCGGTCTTTGCCGGCGTCGGCGAGCGTTCCCGGGAGGGCAACGATCTCTGGAACGAAATGAAGCAATCCGGCGTTATTGATAAGACTGCCCTAGTCTTCGGGCAGATGAATGAGACCGCCGGTGCTCGTTTGCGAGTGCCCCTGGTCGGGCTGACCATGGCGGAATATTTCCGGGAACATTCCCACAAGGATGTGTTGCTCTTTATCGACAATATTTTCCGTTTTACTCAGGCTGGCTCCGAGGTTTCCGCCCTTTTGGGCAGAATGCCCTCGGCGGTAGGCTATCAGCCCACTCTGGCTTCCGAAATGGGTAAATTGCAGGAACGTATCGTTTCCACCGGTAACGGTTCCATCACCTCAGTGCAGGCGGTTTATGTACCGGCAGACGATCTGACCGACCCCGCCCCCGCCACCACCTTCTCTCATCTGGACGCTACCACCGTGCTTTCCAGAAAGATCGTGGAGCTGGGCATCTATCCGGCAGTGGATCCCCTGGAATCCTCCTCCCGGATGCTGACCCCCGAATTTGTTGGCGAGCGGCATTACCGCTGCGCCAAAGAAGTGCAACGGGTATTGCAGAAATACAACGAACTGCAGGATATCATCGCCATCCTGGGTATGGACGAGCTTTCCCCCGAAGACAAAATGCTGGTCAAACGCGCCCGTCGTATCCAGCGGTTTATGAGTCAGCCCTTCCATGTAGCAGAGGGCTTCACCGGGCAAAAGGGCGCTTATGTTCCCCTGGAAAAGACCATCGAAGGCATGGAAGCCATCCTGAACGGCGAATGTGATCATATCCCCGAGCAGGATTTCTTAATGTGCGGTACCATCGAGGATGTATTTGAAAAATACGAGCAGCATAAGGGGAATGAAGCATGAAAATTCTCACCCTCTCCATCGTGACCCTTGCGGGAACCATGGAGCCCATGGATTGCGATTCGGTACAGTTGCATGTTGCCGATAACGCAGAAGGCAAAGGCGGCGGCAGCTACGGCATCCATCCGGGGCATATCAAGGCTTTATTCTCCTTGGCGGCCGGGACCCTCACCGCCCTCAAAAACGGCGAGACGGTCTTAAAAGCCGCCACCGGCGACGGCTTCGCAACGGTGCAAGACGACACCGTAACGATAGTTGTAAGCCAATTTGAAAAGAACTAAAAAATCCCTCCTTAAGGAGGGATTTTTTATCGTTTTTGGATCAGGCGGAGATAGAATTCCACCGTTTTGCCGACGGTTTCCAGAGGGATCCGCTCATCATTGCCATGGATGGTGGCGCGCTCCTCTTTGGAAAGCGCCATAGCAGAAAAGCGATAGACATGGTCGCTGATAGCACCGTAGTGGCGGGAGTCGCTGCAGGCAAACATCAAATAGGGAGAAACCAGAGTGCCTTTCCAGGTGCTGGCGATAGCTTCCTGCAGATCATCCCATTGAACGCAATCGGTCTGGGAGACCGCAGAGGGATTGTTGCCCTCCATGCAGTTGATCTCGATATCGGGATCGTTAACAGTCTTGCGGACATAATCCAGAGTACTTTCCACCGTTTCGCCGCTGATGATCCGCATATTGGCGGTCATTCTTGCATAGGGCGGCATCACATTCAGTCCCTTACTGCCCTGCATGGTGGTAAAGGCGCAGGTGGTACGTAAAATGGCATTGAGCTC